>JAVEVN010000112.1:0-3662 GCA_034005025.1 Candidatus Izemoplasmatales bacterium
AATTTCTTATATCGACGAATCAATCGATAAACCTTATCTTGATTTGGTAAAATCAATTGCAATTCATCCGAGTTTAGAAAAAAAGATTAACATTGTTTTTACTCCGCTTCATGGAACAGCTGGTTATCTTGGAAACCGTCTTTTAAAAGAAACGGGTTATAATGTTAATCCCGTGGAAGAACAAATGATTCCTGATCCTAACTTTTCTACGGTTAAATTACCTAACCCTGAAGAAAAATCAGCTTTTGAACTTGCGATAAAAAAAGCTAAAGAACTTAATTCTGATTTAGTTATCGCTACAGATCCAGACGCTGATAGACTAGGGATCGCTGTAAAACATAGAGATGATTACATCTTCTTAAACGGTAATCAAACCGGTGCGCTTTTAATTTACTACATTTTATCAGAGAAGCAAAAACTCAACCTTTTACCTAAAAAAGGTGTTGTTTTCAATACGATAGTAACAAGCGATTTAGGAGCTAAAATTGCTCGTTCATTTAACATGGACGTTATTTCGACATTAACCGGATTTAAATTCATCGGTGAACAAGCTCGTTACTTAGAAGAAGATGAAAGAGAATTTGTCTTCGGTTATGAAGAGTCTTATGGATATGTTATTAATGATAGTGTTAGAGATAAAGACTCACTTCAAGCAATCTTGATGATATCAGAAGCTAGCAATTATTATTTAGTCAAAGAAAACAAAACCCTCTTTGATAAACTTCAAGATATTTATAAATTGTATGGGTATTATCTTGAAGGTCTAGAAAATGTTCATTTATTAGGTAAGACTGGTCAAGAAAGAATCGAAAGAATCATGAAAGAATTTCGTGAAAATCCGCCTAGAGAAGTCAATAAGTTAAAAGTTGTAAAAATCGAAGATTATCTCTTATCAATAAGATATGTTTCTGATAAATTAGAAGATATTTCTTTAGATAAGTCAAACGTATTAAAATACTTTTTAAACGATGAATCTTGGTTCGTTCTTCGTCCTTCCGGCACTGAACCAAAACTAAAAATTTATGCCGGAACTATTAGCGACTCTTTTAAAAAAGCGAAAGAACAAGTAGAAGAACTATTAAAACAAGTAAAACAAATAGTAGAGAAGGTAGAATAAATTGGAATATATTATAGCGGCTGTAATTATTGTCATAGTTGTCGGTATCTATGTCGGCTCCTATGCATTAAATGAAAAAGTCGAAAAACCTGAAGGCTGCGAAGACTTAAGCTGTTCAGGATGTAAGGCAGATAATTGTGGAAGCAGAAAATAAAATATTTAATAATGATTGGGATCTTCTCTTAAAAGAAGAACTCAAAAAACCATATTTTTTAAAGTTATTGAATGATGTTGAAAAGGAATATGATAACTTTGTTTGTTATCCTCCTAAGCAACAAATATTCAATGCTTTTTGTTTAACGACTTATCAAAAAACTAAGGTGTTAATTCTAGGGCAAGATCCTTATCATAACCCTAACCAAGCCCATGGATTAGCGTTTTCGGTGAACAAAGGCATTGATTTGCCTCCGTCATTAAAGAATATTTTTAAAGAGCTAGAAAATGATTTAAATATAAAAGAATCTTCATCAGGAGATTTATCTTCTTGGGCAAAATCAGGCGTATTATTGTTAAACGCTATTCTTACCGTAAGAAAAAACGAACCTCTATCCCATAGTTCTTTAGGTTGGGAAAGATTTACCGATACCGTAATTGAAATCTTAAACAAAAAAACTACACCTATGGTTTTTGTGCTATGGGGAAGTTATGCCAGAAGCAAAAAACGACTTATTACCAATAATCGTCATTTTATTATTGAAAACGTTCATCCTTCACCGCTTTCAGCTTATCGAGGTTTCTTTAATTCCAAACCGTTTTCAAAGATAAATGCTTTCTTAAAATTAACAGATCAAGAAATGATTGATTTTAAACTCTAGAGGTATATTGATATGAATAAGAATTTACAAAAATTAATACTCGCAGCGATTTTAATAACTATTGGGATTGTATTATCCAATATCCTTTCAATTTCATATCCTCCCGGTTCAACAATAATTAGAATCGGTTTCGGCTATTTGCCTTTAATGATTATCTCTATCATCCTTGGGCCGAGAATTGGCTTTGTATCAGCTATCATTCAAGATTTTTTAGGGTGGATATTTTTTGGTTATAATTTCGGGCCATTTTTCTTAGGGTTCACTTTAAATGCCATTCTTTATGGATTGGTTCCTGGCTTAGTATTCAGACTGAGAAATGATTGGAAAAATGTCTTTTTATATTTAAATATTGCGCTTTTGACGATTATTCTTGGTTTTGGTGTTTGGGGTTTAATTGAAATGGATTATATTTTAGATATGATTAAAACGCGTCTTGGAGAAGCGGATTTCAACGGTATTGTCATCTACATTATCCTAATCATAGGTATTATCGGTGCTTTATTAGGTTATATTTTCTTGTTTCAAAAACGCAAAGGCGGAGAAATGGAACACCGTGTAATCTTTTTTGTGATTGTATTACAGATAGTTGTTACTTTGATTTTAACGCCAATTTGGATTACTATCCTTTATGAAATTCCTATCTTACCGCAATTACCTCTAAGGATTGTAAAAACGCCATTAGAAGTATTTGTTTATTCAATTTTATTGATAAGGCTATTAAAAGTTTTTTCTCATTATAAACTACTTGAAAATAACTCAGAAAATATCTGAGTTATTTTTTTTATAACCTATTTTATTTATTTTATAAAAATGCTAAAATTCAATTAAGAAATACTATTTTATCAGAGGTGAGAAAATATGAAGAAATTAGTTATTTTTATTTTTAGTTTTATGTTGATTTTTATTTTTGTCGCATGTGATAAAAACACGACAACTTTAACAGAAACAACTGCAGTCAATCAAACTACCAATGATCTTTTAACCTCTACTCGAAGTGAAGAAAACACCGATAATTCAACAGCTATAACGACTGTTACTGATGATACTGAAACTTCAACTGATCAAACTACCGAAATTATACCGTTAGATAATTTAGAAACAGAAGAATTACCAATACATTCAACAATCTATGGAACTACCAATGGAAACGCCAATAATTTAGGTTTAGCTGTCTATGATACCGTCAATAAGTTACATTATTATGCGGTTGGATCTTCAGTTTATGCTTATGACCCATCAACTAAAGAAACCTCGTTATTATTTACTTCAACAGTTGGCGGTTATATTAGAAATCTCTGTTTAATAGATAATTTATTATATTTTGTCTCAACTGCCGATCTTTACTTAAAGGCATATGAAATTGAAACGGGTAATTTCCAAATAATTTATGAAGATGAAACTTACTATGTTCAAAGTTATTATAATGATGTTTTTATCGAAGCTTTAAAAACGACTACTTCTAGTACTTATAAGGCGATTTTAAAATATTACCATGATGACAAAGAATTTTTAACAACCACTACTACAGGTATGGAATTTATTAATGTCAGTGGAACTAGACTATATCATTTTTATACGAGTGAAATGAATATTACTGTTATAGGCGGTAGTTTTACTGGCAGAAGCAAGATTTATAGCTTAGATGAACACGAAATAACGGAAGTAACTGAATTGCATTTAATAAAAGCGAGTTATAGCGGTGAATTAACTTTCGCTATTGTCGCTAGCAC
>JAVEVN010000113.1:0-3653 GCA_034005025.1 Candidatus Izemoplasmatales bacterium
AACTCAGACCAGCGAATAAATCTAAATTAAAAATAAATTCAGATTTTTTTAAGTTAGCATGTAAATTATTATCAAAAATCTTTGTATAAGCTTTACCTAGTTTCTTAGATTTATATTTAACCGTATCAACAAGATACATCATACCTTCACTTAAAATTTCCGTTTTAGCAATTTCTGGTATTTTTGTTTTTTGTAATTTATTCCATTCAACTAAATTATCAAAAGGTAACCCAGAAATTAAGGAATATTCATTAAAATTAGCTATTTTACCACAGTTTTTACAATGAATATTATTCTTTTCAGTAAATATCGTCTGATGAGATAAACATTTAGGACAAACATAAATAAAATTTTCTAATCCTAAAGCTCGGTTTTTTGGTTTATAAAGATATTTCCTTTCCCTATTCCAATCAAAATCATTAAATTTAATCTCTTCACTTAACTTTTCATAAATATAATCTAAGTTTAAGTTTTCCAGTTCATCGCCCTTAAACAAGACTTTAAAATTCAACTCGATTAAACCGTTATGGGTGTTTTTATCTCCCCATCTTGGCGCTGTAAGAAAACCGCCATTTGTTTTACAGATAACAACGTCTAATTTGAACTTTTTAAATAATTTAACTGTTGAATAAGGTATAATGCTCTGTTCTCCATAATAAGATGAATTACCTTCTGGAAAAAGCATAATACCTCTTCCGTTTTTTACCACCTTCATCATTTCTCTGATTGTTGAAATGTCGCTTTGACCTTTCCTTTTCGGAATCGAATAAATCAATTTCTGCAAAACGAACTTCATCGACTTATTAACGAACATAAAAGCATTAATAACCGGATAAGGATATTTCTTTAAGAAAGTAGCTGTATATAAACCATCATGAAGCGAAGAATGATTTCCTATCAAAAAATAGGGGTCCGTTCTTTTTGGATCAAAATCCCCGTAGTTAACTTCAAATTTAAATTTACTTCGATAAAACATCGTTAATAAAGGTTTCATTATATTTTCTTTTAAACTCATAAAATCACAACCTTGTAAAGAATTATATCATATAAATAAAAATTATTTCTATCGCAAAAGGAAAATATTCATTCAAAATCATTTTAATAATCATGTTTTTGAAAACAATATATAATTATTTTCCTTTTTATTTGCTTACCCTTAATAAGGTTTATTAAAACTGGACAATTAAGAAGATAAACTTTGCCTTAGGTTGTTTATTAGCTATATAACATATGATAAAATATTTACAAATTCAATATATAAATATATTAGAAAGTGAGGTTTATTATGACTCAAGAAACCAAGTTGAAGATGGAGACTTTACCTTCCAAAAAAAATCTGCTGATTTTTACTGGAGCTCTCCTTATTCTTCTCATAGCTTCTGTTTTCCTTTACGGAGCTTATGTCTTAGCCGTTGCGGCTATGGCGTTGGTGTCTGGCGGATTGGTTGAATTTCTTTTCGCTAAAGTGAGAAAACTGGAATTTGATATTTCCTGGATTGTTTCTCCTTTAGTTTTAACTTTGATGTTGCCACCAACAGTAAAACTTTGGGTAGTAGCTGTAGCTTCAGTCTTCGGAATCTTTTTTGGTAAAGCAATTTTTGGAGGATTTGGAAAAAATATCTTTAATCCTGCAGTTGTTGGAGTTTTATTTGTGACAATTTCTTTTCCTTCACTTATAACAGCGGCCGAATGGATTCACCCTTCCATTGATGGATTTGCCGGCGCAACTCCGTTAACGCTGTTAAATAGTGGCGCTGAATTCACATATCCTTTAATTGATTTGTTTTTAGGTAATGTACCTGGTGCTATCGGTGAAACTTTCAGAGTGGGAATAATTGTTCTCGGAATAATTTTAATCATATTAAAAGTTGTTGACTGGCGCATACCACTGGCTTTTCTCGGATCGTTTTTAGCTTTAACTGCTATCGGTAACGGTCTATCTCCTGATGTTTTCCCAGATCCAATCTTATCAGTTTTTGTTGGTAGCGTTATGTTCGCGGCTTTCTTCGTTGCTAGCGATCCTGTAACCGCACCGGAAAAACCTTGGGGAAGAATAATCTACGGCTTTGGATTAGCGTTTTTCACAATTTTAATTAGAAATTTTGCTACTTTCCAAGAAGGCGTAATTTTTGCTGTTATCTTGATGAATGCTATAGCACCTTTAATTGACGGATGGTTAGAGAAAAAACCTTCTGAACCAGAATTAAAAGAGGCGGTGATTGAAGAATGAAACCAAACCTAAAAATGGTAATATTTGTTCTCATTATGGGAATATTAACTTCTGGTATTTTATTAGGCGTTGAAGCTTTAACAGCTGAAAGAATCCAAAATAATCAAGATGCAAAAATCAAAATAGCTATTCTTGAAGCTCATGATATCGAATATACTTTAGCGACTATCAATGATACTTTCGATGAAGAAATTAATGTTTTAGTTATCGATGGAATTACTTTCTATGTAAATCCTGATACAGGAGCTGTTAGTTTCGCTATCTCAGGCGGTGGGGTTTGGGGTCCGATAGAAGGGATCTTAACTTTAGAGTCTGATTTTGAAACGATATTAAATGTAAGTATTCTTCAACAGGAAGAAACACCCGGTTTAGGAGGCGTTATTGCTGAAAGTCAATACTTGGAAACCTTTGTCGGTAAAGTTATGGTTCCTAGTTTTGAAATCAATAAGGATACTGCCGATAATAAACCGAATGAAATCGATGCGATTGTTGGAGCTACTAATACTTCTAATCGCTTTGAAGAATTCATAAACGCTGACTATGCCGAAGCGAAAATTGCTTGGCAAAGTCAAGAGTAGGGGGTATTTAAGATGAAATTTATCAGAGTTAAATATACTAAATGGTTTAACATCTTAAAAGACGGAATTTCTCATGGTAACCCTATAGTAGTGGCTGTTTTAGGTATTTGTTCTGCACTTGCAGTTACCAATAAAGTTGAAAATGCTATCGCGATGGGACTTGGGGTAACTTTTGTTATTATGGCTAGTTCATTAACGATTTCATTAATTAGAAATATTATTCCGCCAAAGGTAAGAATGGTTACTTATATGGTTGTTATCTCGACCTATGTTATTTCTGTTCAAGCAATTCTTCAAGCTTTCTTCATGCCGATAGCTGACGCTTTAGGCGCATATGTCGGTTTGATTATAACCAACTGTATCGTAATGGGACGACAAGAAGCTTTTGCGGTTAAAAACCCGGTAAAATATTCTATTGTGGACGGATTTGCTAGCGGTATGGGTTATACCTTCGTTTTAATAGTTGTCGCTTCTATTCGCGAAATATTAGCTTTCGGAACCTTTCTTAATATGCCGGTTATGTCTGTTACTTGGGAAAAATGGGTTGTAATGGCTATGGCACCTGGCGGATTCTTCGTTCTCGGTTTATTAATTTGGGGAATGAGAGAATTAATCAAATACTATGAAATTCAGGAGCCCTCATCATGAAAGATAAAGTGAATTATATTAAGTTAATGAAAGGAAGAATATCATGAAAAATATTATTGAAATCATTATCTCGTCTTTAACTAATCAAAATATCGCTTTAGTCTACATTTTGGGTATGTGTCCTCTTATTGCCATCTCAACAAACGTTAAAAATGCAAAAGGCATGGGAATAGCTGTGGTTTTCGTAGTTACTCTTA
>JAVEVN010000114.1:0-3645 GCA_034005025.1 Candidatus Izemoplasmatales bacterium
TAATTTAGCAAATGTAAAATTTTATTCTGATGATGTAAATGTTTTAAATCAAGAAAAAATCTTATTAAATACCATACTTAAGATTAATGAAGAAGAGAAAACTTATAAAATTAAACTTAGAGTCTTCGATGAAGAAAAAGAAGTAATAACTCATGTTTTTGATGATGAGATTAAAGGTCACGCTTTATTATCGATTGAGATTGACAAGATTGAAAGATGGAGTATAAAACATCCTAAATTATATAATCTTGAACTGATACTTTTATTTAATGATGAAGTAATTGATATTTACAAAGAGAAATTTGGGTTTAGGACTTTAATGTTTACTCAAACCGGATTTTTACTTAATAATGAAAAGATTAAATTGATTGGGTTAAACCGCCATCAATCATATCCTTATATCGGCTACGCAGCGCCTAAAAGCATGCAGGAGATGGATGCTTTAATCTTGAAAGATTTAGGTGTTAATATCGTTAGAACCTCGCACTATATGCAAAGCGATCATTTTATTAATAAATGTGATGAATTAGGTATTTTAGTGTTTGAAGAAATTCCAGGTTGGAATTATATTGGCGATGAAGAATTTAAAGAGTTAAGCTTAAGAAATTTAAAAATAATGATCGACCATCATTTCAATCATCCTTCTATCTGTTTATGGGGAGTAAGAATAAATGAATCGAAAGATGATGAAGAGTTTTATCTAAGAACTAATGAGTTAGCCAAGTCCATTGATCCAACAAGACAAACTGGTGGGGTTAGAAATTTTAAGAAGAGTCAATTATTAGAAGATGTTTATACTTATAATGATTTTTCTCATATTGGCAATAATCCTGGACTTGAGAATCCAAAAAAAGTCAATAAAGAGCATTCGCCTTATTTGGTAACGGAGTATAATGGCCATGTCTTCCCTACCAAAAAGTTCGATTCCGAAAAAAGAAGAATTGAACATTCATTAAGACATTTGAATGTTCAAGAGTATAATCATTATTATGACTCAATCTCTGGAGCGATTGGCTGGTGTATGGCGGATTATAATACACATTTTCAGTTTGGATCTAATGATCGTATCTGTTATCATGGTGTTTTAGATATCGATAGAATTGAAAAATACGCAGCTTATGTATATAAATCTCAAAAAGATATCGAAGAAGAAGTTGTCTTATTTGTCGCCAGCAATATGATACCTGGCGATTATGATTTGATGAAAATTGAAGAAATTATTTGTTATACTAATTGCGATTATATCAAAGTATATAAAAACGATATTTATTTAGATACTTATTATCCGGATTTAGATAACTATGAATATCTACCGCATCCGCCAATTATCATTAAAGATTTAATTGGTCAATCATTGAAAGAAAATGAGAATTTCAACAAAAAAGATGCTAAAAAAATTAAAGAATTACTATTAAGTTATAATAAACATGGTTTAGATATGCCTTTAAAAGATAAACTTAAGATGTTGAGTTTAATGATGAGAAAAGTTATTGAGTTTTCTGATGCAGCTGAACTTTTCAGCAAGTATCTTGCAAATCAAGGAGAAAACCCAACAGTATTTAAGTTTGAAGGATATGTAGAAGATAAGTTAGTAAAAACAGTCTATAAAGGTCATATGACAAAAAGCAATATCCTAATTGAACCGGATCGGGTAAATCTTGTTCATGGGGATACGTATGATTTAGTTAGAGTAATAGTAAAAATGGTAGATGATTTCGGTAATGTTTTAGACTATGCAAACGAAAGTTTTATTGTCGAATGCTCTGATTCTATAGAAGTTATCGGCGGCAACATTAAGAGCTTAATCGGTGGAAGTATAGGGGTTTATTTAAAAACAAAAACAGTTGAAAATTCTGCAACTGTCAAATTTAAATTCAATAATTATCCATCTCAAGAATTGAAGTTTGAGATTAAAGAAGGAATCTTGGTTTAGTCCAAGATTCCTTCATTTACTAAAAAGGTATAAACAACATAATTAGGTATAGCAAAAGACATTATCTCTGTTGATTCAATTCCCCAGGTGTTAACGCCTAAAAAATTACCGTCAACGTCAACTAAAGCGCCGCCGCTTGAACCTGAAGAAATAGCTGCATCATGGCGGATAACATAGAAACTAACTGATTCTAAACTGTTAAGTTCGATGAATTCACCAAAACTAACAGTATTTACTAAAGAACTAGGGTTTCCAACAGCAAACACTAATTCTCCAGGATTAAATTTGTAGTACAGCCTTTCATAGATATCGATAATTTCAATGTCAGTGCGGTTATTAATCGCAAATTTAAGTACTGCTAAATCATATTCTGAACTATAAGCGATAATTTCAGCTTCCTGAAACTCTTCGTCGTTAAACGCCATAATTTCAACAATCGCATCATTATAATCAGTTTCGATGACGTGATAATTGGTTATAGCATAGAAGAAGTCTTCATCTTGCATAAAAACAAAACCGCTACCACCGCTGACAACTTCTCTTTCATTGGAATTATTCCAAGGCAAGGTTTGAGTATAGATTACCATATTAACGAAGATATTAGCGCGGCGGATGTGTTCTTGAGTAGATAATAGAACTTCTTGATATTCTTCAACATCAGTTAGATCATTCGTCGGCGAATTATAGGTTGAATATTCAAAATAATCGTCATTGTCAAAGGTAATTGTACCGTTTACTTTTGTATAATAATTTTCAGTTGATTCGGTGGTAAAATCGAATAAAGGAAAAAAAGTAAAATCACAGGATATTAATAAAAAGCTTAAGACAAATATAGTTAGAAAAATACCGATTTTTTTCATTTCTTCCTCCTTGAATCATGTCTTTACTTAATATTATTATACAATATTAAAATTATTTTAGCCAAAAAATAATCATATTATTTGTTTTAATGATGTAAAGAATTGGTTTTTTTATATAAAATTATATTAAAAGTAATGTTTATTAAACAACATATTATTTTATTTTTATTTGATGTAGTATAATTATATTGAAAACAACAACGAAAGGGAAGTGAAAGAATGTATTTTTTAGCATTTGATTTTGGTATATTATTATCACTTAATTTGATATTTTATATTGTACTGGGATTAGCAGTCTTATTTGGTTTTTTAAGTGGGTTTAAAAAATCATTATTCAAGCTAATCACCATGGCTATTTACTATATCGTTTTTTTCACGACGTTAAATCTTATGGCCAATGTCTTATGGTCAGCTGATTTATCGTTTGCAGTTCCATATTTGACAGATTTTCTTCCAGAACTTTCTGGATTTACCTCTTTTGAAGCAAGTTATGAATCTTTATTGCCTTTAGTAGCTGGAGATAGTATAGACACTGCCACTTTATCGCCAGAGTTCATCGAGCTATTTGCTAGTTTAATGATCTTTGTGTTAAAGATTGTTTGGACAGTTCTTTATTTCACAGTCTTACTGGTAATTTATAAATTCATCTGCTTTATTATCAGGATTATTTTCTTTAAAAACAAAAAAGATAAAGAACATAAAAAATCTCGATTATTTGGCGCTTTAGTAGGTGCTGGCAATGGCGCTTTAGCCTTGTTTATCATGATTGTGATGATGGGTGGAGTCATGTCTTCTATGGATTCTTTGTTAAAATTAATGACAAGTTCAACTACCTTAATGGAAGAAACCTCT
>JAVEVN010000115.1:0-3638 GCA_034005025.1 Candidatus Izemoplasmatales bacterium
TACTCATGACTTGGGTGTTGTTGCTAATATGGCTGACAGAATCGCTGTTATGTATGCGGGTAAAATTGTGGAGTTAGGTTCAGCGGAAGAAATTTTCTACTCACCTAGACATCCATATACTTGGGCGCTATTAAGTTCAATGCCTGATATCACATCAAAAGAAAGATTATCAGCTATTCCTGGTACTCCACCTAATATGTTGTTTCCACCTAAGGGAGATGCATTTGCGGAAAGAAATAAATATGCGATGAGAATCGACTTTGAAATGGAACCGCCAATGTTTAAGATTACTGATACTCATTATGCTGCAACTTGGTTACTACATAAGGATGCTCCAAAAGTAGAAATGCCTGAAGTAGTTCAAAGAAGAATCGAAAGAATGCTAGAACATACAAAAGGAGTGACTAACAATGGCTAAAAACGTGAATATTGATCGAAGTCAAGAAACTCCTGTATTAAGTTTAAGAAACTTAAAAATGTATTTTACTTCTGGACATGGGAAAAATAAATTAGTTGTAAAAGCTGTTGATGATGTTAGTTTTGATATCTATAAAGGTGAAGTTTTCGGTTTGGTTGGTGAATCTGGTTGTGGTAAAACCACTACTGGTAGAACGATAATCAAACTTTACGAACCTACTGACGGTGAAATTTGGTTCTTAGGTGAATTGATTGGATCAGGTGATTTAGGTAATAAAGATAACATCAAAAAAATTAAAAAACAAGCTTCAAGAAAAATTAAAGATTTACAGTCTGATTTGAAAGAACTTTTAGCTAATGCTGATAATGAAAGCAAAACTGAAGAATTAAAATCAGAGTATAATCAAAAAATACAAGAAGTTAAAGATGAAAAAGCAAAATTAATCTTAGAACAAAAAATGGAAATACACCGCAAGAAAACCACTGAAAATGCGAACTATGATTTAATGAGAAAAATGCAAATGATCTTCCAAGATCCGATTGCATCACTAAATCCTCGTATGACCGTTAAGGAAATTATCGCAGAAGGTTTAAGAATTGCCGGTGTTAAAAACGAAAAAGAAATTATTACAAGAGTTAATGATGTTTTGGAAACAGTTGGTTTATTGCCGGAACATGCGTCTCGTTATCCTCATGAATTCTCAGGTGGACAAAGACAACGTATCGGTATTGCAAGAGCTTTGATTGTTTCTCCAGAATTTATCATTGCCGATGAACCAATTTCTGCCTTGGACGTTTCAATTCAAGCCCAAGTTATCAACTTATTAAATGATTTAAGAGATAAATTAGGTATCACCATTATGTTCATCGCCCATGACTTATCTGTTATTAAATATTTCAGTGATAGAATTGGCGTTATGTATTATGGTAATCTAGTTGAACTTGCTACATCGGACGAATTGTTCTTGAATCCATTGCATCCATATACTCGTTCATTATTATCTGCGGTTCCTCAACCGGATCCAAGATATGAAAAGAATCGTAAAAGAACGCCTTATGATCCAAGAATTCATGACTATTCAACCGATAAACCTAAACTACATGAAATCAAAGAAGGTCACTTTGTATTAGCTAATAATCAAGAGTTACAAGAATATAAGAAAACCTTAAAATAATGCTTAAGAAACTGCTTTTTCAAGTGTTTTTGGATTTAGTTGGCGGTTCGCTAGCTGTTCTAATCTTGATGTTTGCCTTTTTTGGTTGGGATTTTAGACCACAAGAATATAATTTATCAACGTCATTCTTCATAATCGGACTAATAATGTTTTCGGCAGGAATTTTAACTGTAACCGGTGCTACAAAGATATTCCGAGGAATCGGATTTGTCTTCAAAAGAATGTTTACCCGGAAGGTTGAAGGAATGTCCTACTACGAATATATCCTGATGAAAGAAGAAGCGAAAGAAAAAGCAGGGGGGTTACCACTGTTTATAGCGGGGATAATATTTATTGTCATTGCGGTAATTATAGGTTAATAAATGCCACATCTTTTTACAGATGTGGCTTTTTTTATTTAGCGCTATTATTGGCTATTTTCCAACAATAAACATTTATATATATTGTTGAAGTTATAATATCTTATAAGACTTTAATTATTTTGCAAAATATGTTATAATAATTATAGAAAATAAAAAAAAGGAGGATTTTATTAATGAATCAATATCATGAACCATACGAACTTTTGAGTGAAGAAACAAGAGAAATTACTAGAGCTATCAAATCTTTAATTGAAGAATTCGAGGCAATTGACTGGTATAATCAAAGAGTTAATGTTACTAAGGATAAGGAATTAAAAGCAATCTTAGAACACAATCGCGATGAAGAAGTTGAGCATGCAGCTATGGCTTTAGAATGGTTGAGAAGAAAACTTCCTGTATTAGATGAAGAATTAAGAGACAACCTTTTTAAAGAAGGTTCAATTACCGGTCATCACTAAATTTTAGATTTAAAGGCACTGCTTTATCCAAGTGGTGCTTTTTTCTTATAAAAGTTGTTTAATAGCAATATTAGTGTTAAAATAAGGTTAGAATATTTTTTTGTTTATTTTTCAAACGGAGGATAATATGCCATATCAAAACAAGTATCTTGAACTTTTAAGTAACGAGTTTCCAACGATCCAAACTGTCGCTTCAGAACTTATAAATCTGAATGCAATTTTAAATTTGCCTAAAGGGACGGAAATTTTCATTACCGATATTCATGGTGAATATGATGCCTTTAATCATTATTTGAAAAATGCTTCAGGAATAATCAAAGAGAAAATTGATCTTTTGTTTGATGAGTTATCAGAAACAGAAAAGAACCGTTTAGCTTTTTTTATCTATTATCCGACAGATATGTTGAATAAATACAAAGAGAAGTTAAAAAAAGAAGAATATGATGATTTAATTCATTTCCAATTATCGCTGATGATTTCTCTAGCAAAAGAAATTGTGACCAAATATACTAAGAGTAAAGTTAGAAAAGCTTTGCCTGAAGAATTTTCTTATATTATTCAAGAGCTAATTTATGAATCTAGCTCTCATGAAGATAAAGAGAAATACTATCAAGCGATTATCGACGCTATTTTCCTAACTAAAAGAGAAAATAAGTTCATCTTACAACTTTCACGTTTTATAAGAAAACTTGCGATTGATCAATTGCATATTATCGGCGATATCTTTGATAGAGGACCAATGCCTCATTTGATTATGGAAAAACTATCTACAATGAACAATGTTGATATTCAATGGGGAAACCATGACATCTCCTTTTTAGGCGCAGCTAGCGGTTCAAGAGTCATGGTGGCTAATGTAATTAGAATTGCGGCTAGATATAATAATTTAGATTGTTTTGAAGACGGGTATGGAATTAATCTTATTCCTCTAGCTAGACTTGCGGAAAAATATTATAAAACAGATCCTTGTGAACATTTTATTCCTAAAGGTTACAATATAAATTATAATCAGACTGAAGATATGTCATTTATCGCTAGAATTCATAAAGCGATAACGATAATTCAGTTTAAGTTAGAAAATGAACTAATAAAAAGAAAGCCTGGATTTAATTTAGAAGATAGGTTGCTTTTAGAAAAAATTGATTTTGAAAACAAAAGAGTATTTATTGGCGGAAAGTCATATCCGCTTTTAGATGATAATTTTCCGACTATTAATCCAAAAAAAC
>JAVEVN010000116.1:0-3630 GCA_034005025.1 Candidatus Izemoplasmatales bacterium
CATCTCCGGATTCATTATAAATAATCGTATCCGTTTTTTCTTCAAATAAACTTAAATCTAAAAATCTGCCATTATTTATCTCGTCAATATAGTAATCATTCAAAGTTATCTTTGGTAAATCCAAAAATAGAAACGGATCTTTTAGTTCAACTTCATTATTTCTTAATTGTTCAATAGTATAGCTATCATCTAAAGTTATCTTATTAACTTTGGTTCTTCTCAAGTCCTTTAAGACACCAAAATTATTTAGCCTTTTACCTAAATCTCTAGCTATAGCCCTTATATAAGTTCCTTTAGAAACTTCCAAAGACAGCGATATTTCAATAGTTTTATCAAGATATTTAATATTGACATTATCAATTGAGAAAATTTCTATTTCACGTTCTTCTATTCCAAAGACAGCTTTTTTCTTTCTAGCTAGTTCATAGAGCTTTTGTCCTCCAACTTTGACAGCCGAATAAGTTGGCGGAAGTTGATAACCTTTTCCTATTAGTTCATCAAGAGCATTTCTAATCTCTTTTTCTTCAATATTTGAAGCGTCTAATTCATCAGTTAATTCTCCCGTGATATCATCGGTATCGTAACCTTTGCCGATTATTATTTCACAGTCATAGGTTTTTCTATCGTTAGTGAAATATTTAACTAATTTAGTCGCTCTACCGCATGCAAGCACCAATAAACCGGTCGCATTAGGGTCCAACGTCCCCGTATGACCGATTCTTTTATTTTTTAATGCTCCTCTAGCAATATTTACAACATCATGAGAAGTCATATTTTTAGGTTTGTCAATAATTAATATTCCGTCCAATTTTATAATCTCCTTAAGCAATAAAATTCAACAAATCTTCCTCATACATAGAACCAGATGCTCTTTTCACTTCTTCGCCACCAATGTACAAGATAAGAGTCGGAACTCCATCAACTTTATTTTTTTTGACTTTATCTTTACAGATATCGATATCGATATATTCAATTTCGATAGCTTTTAATTCTTCACTCAAATCGTTAATTCTTCTTTTTAACGCTCGACATTTACCGCAATATCTAGCTGTATAGAATTCAATCTTCTTCATATTTACCTCTACTTGAATTGATAAACGGTAACGCCCATACCGCCTTCACCCTCATTGCCACGTCGATAGCTTTTAACTTGAGGATTTCGTTTCGCATAAGCTTCAACCCCTTTTTTCAAAGCGCCTGTACCAATACCATGGACGATATAAGCAAACTCTAAATTGTTTAACAAGCAATCATCAACGAATTTATCTAGTTCAATCATCGCTTCTTCATATCTTTTACCATGCAAATCCAATTCAACTTTAACCGTTCGAACAGGCGCTTGCGTGGTTTTTACGATTTTTTCGTTAGTTTGAAAGTCATTTCTTGATACAAATTCTATTTCATCATTTTTAACAGTCAAAGTTAGATTACCCATGATAACCTCAAATTGTTTATCCTTGAGTTCTTTATTAACACTAGCGTTTCTTTGATAAGATAAAACTTTTACAGTGTCTCCAACTTTTATTTTTTTATTTGAGACTTTCTTATATTCAACTTCTTGATAGAAGGTGTCTTTAACATCTTTTTTAAGTTTCGCTAACTTATGTTCTTTAAACTCAGCGCTATTTTTAAGTTCGTTCAATTCCTCAATCAAATCATTAGCTTTTTTAAGTTTGACATCTAACTTTTCCTTTTGACTTCCTTCTAATTCTTTCAGCAGTTTATTCTGTTTAATCGCTTCTTCTTTTTGCAAGTTTTGGTATTTGGTTTTTTCAATTGCTAAATTATCCATCTTCTCATGATAAAGCTTTAATTCTTGATCGAGCTCTAAACTCTGTTTTTCCAGTTTAGCAATTAATTTTGAAACATCGGTTTCAAAAGTTAAAGATACATTTTCCGCCATCTTGCAGATTTCTTCATTTAACCCTAATCTTCTCGCAATTAAAATCGCATTGGAAGTTCCCGGAACGCCTATTTTTAGTTTATATGTCGGTTTTAAAGTTTCGATATCAAATTCTACTGAAGCATTGATGGTATCGTCTAAGTCATATGCATAGGTTTTAAGTTCAGGATAATGGGTTGTTATCATCGAATAAAGTTTTTTAGTTCTTAAATAATCGATGATAGCCATCGCTAAGGAAGCACCTTCTTTAGGATCGGTTCCTGAACCAATTTCATCCAATAACACTAAAGAATTATCAGTTGCTTTAGCGATAATTTTTGAAATATTATTGATATGAGACGAAAAAGTCGAAAGTGATTGTTCAATCGATTGTTCATCCCCAATATCTGCGAAAATATTATTAAAAACAATTGTTTCGCTATTTTCATCAACTGGGATTAAAATCCCAGATTGTACCATAATGCTAAGTAACCCTAATGTTTTAAGAGCCACCGTCTTACCACCGGTATTGGGACCGGTAATAATTATATGGCGGTAATCATGAAAACTTATATTATTACCAACAACAACTTCTCTATCGATTAATGGATGTTTAGCATTTATCAAATTTATTTTATTTTTAGTTATCTTTGGTAAAGTACAATCATAATTAATCGCAAATTTTGCTTTAGCAAAGACGATATCTACATAGGTAAATATCTCTAAATTTTGCTTTAGTTCTTCAGAATACTCCGCTATTTTAAGTGTTATTTCTCTTAAGATATTTTCAATTTCTCTAGCTTCTTCAACATAGAATCGCGCTAAATCATTGTTCATTTCAACGCAGGACATCGGTTCGATAAAAACCGTTTCGCCTGAAGCACTTTGGTCGTGAATTAAACCTTTAAAAGAGTTTTTATATTCGATTTTTACCGGCAATACTAACCTGTTATTCCTAAGGGTTATCAATGCATCTGATAATTTATTTTGTTCGGTCTTTAAGAGACTTTGCATCTTAGCGTCAATTCGGTCTTCTGTCGTCTTTATCTTTTTTCTTATATCATGAAGTTTAGGGGTTGCATTATCATAGATCTCGCCCTTTTTATCGATAATATCGTCGATTAGTTTTTTTAATGACGATATATTAGTTAACTTATTGTAATAAGGTCTTAAACTCTCAAACTTGATTTCTAGACTATCGACTTTCTTAACAAACAAAAGCGTTCTTGAAACCGCTTCAGCATGCGAAACTATCTTTAAGATTTCTTCGATGGAAAGAGTTGATCCTATTTCTGATTTTTTAATAATTTCCGTTATATCCAAAACTCCAGTCATCGGTGTTTGGTCATAACGAGTAATCGTTATTTTAGCTTCTTCAACTTCTAAAAGTTTTTGTTCAATTTCAACAGGGTTTGTCATTGGAAAAATCGTCAATGCATCCCTTTTTGCTAAGGTGGTATGGGCGAAGTTCTCCAAGTTTTTCAATATTTTGTCAAATTCTAGTTTTTTAATTTCAGCATACATAATCTTATCTCTCCACTTCTTCTATTTTACCATAATTTGTGATAAAATAGAAAGAGGAGTTGAGACAATGAACTATGTTTTTACAATAACTGAGAAATACCTCGAGAAATTAAAGACTTACTACCAGAAAATTCTCGTTAAAAGTGACAATCCCAATCACAAATATCTCTTTAAAAGTGATGAAGTGACAATCACCGTTTTTAATAGTTTAAAAGTCATGTTTC
>JAVEVN010000006.1:0-17086 GCA_034005025.1 Candidatus Izemoplasmatales bacterium
AAAGCTAATACAGCGTAAATATAACCGGTTTTTTCTGCGAAAACTTGAGATAAAGACTCGATCGCTTTAGGCATAATTTCGACAAAAGAAACATAGATCATTACTCCGGCTGAAAATCCTAGAGAAAACGTCAGAAATATCTTCGATTTGGCATGTCTATGAAAGGCGATTAAACCGCCGATACCGGTGGATAAACCAGCAAATAATGTTAGTAAAAAAGCGTATAATTCCGGTGACATAATCTTTTCCTCTTTATTTTGTTATCTTAAATAATAATAGCACTAATAAAAGAATAATTCAATTGTTATGCCAGATATTTAATAGATATTTTATCAGTAAAATTACATAAATTAATAACTTTAATGTTGCTTATCAATAAGGGATGTGATAAAATAAGCTTTGATGTTCAAAATATTAGAATATAAAACTAAAAATGGGGAGACATTATGGGAAAAATTGGTGTAGCAGTATGTGGTAATTCGGGTATTGATTATTTAGTTCATGACAAAGAGATCAGAAAGTTTAGATCGTTGTTAAACATTGGCAAAGAAGAATATGAAGATTTCATTGAAATAACAAGTGATGAATTTTACTCAAGACTTCAAAAAAATCCTGATTTGGATATTTCAACGGCACAAACATCAACAGGTAAAATTTTAGAGATGTATGAAGAAATGAAAAGTGCTGGATATAATAAACTTATTGTAATTACAATTTCTAAAGAGTTAAGCGGAACATATCAAAACGCTGTTTTAGCAGCTTCAATGATTGACATTGACGTTGAAGTATTTGATTCAAGTTCACTTACTTATGTAGAGGCTTATATGGCAATGCAAGCTAAGAAGATGGCTGATGAAGGAAAATCTATGCCAGAAATCTTAGAAAAACTGCAAAAAATCAAAGATAATAATCATGTTTATGTAACAGTGGATACATTGAAATATTTAGTTAAAAACGGGCGTTTATCCGGGGTTGCCGGAGCTTTAGGGTCATTGTTAAAACTCAGACCGTTATTACATATAAGCAAGGAAGGTAAAGTTGTAACCCTTGACAAGATTAGAACGACTTCAAAAGCTAGAGAAGAACTGAAAAGACGTTTCCTTGAAGAAGTTAAAGACAAAAACGTATTACCGTTTATCGTATATACAAATAACATGTCAGAAATGTTGGACTTAAAAGATGAGTTGGAAGTTGAAGGGCTAAGAGATATCCTTTTAATCCCTTTAACTCCTGTCGTTGGTTGTCATGCTGGTCCGGGAACAATGGGGGTTGGATATATTGAAAAAGTATAGTCGTGAAGAATCTCGAGCGATAATCAATGAACTTTTAGTTGAGATATTCAATCGAATTTTAGCGATTGAAGGTCAAAACCTAAAAGATAAAGGCATAAAATTGAGTATGAGCGAAATTCATGTTATTGAAGCGATAAATAACGTTAAAGAACCGACTATGTCTAATGTAGCTAATAAACTGGGAATTACAATCTCATCGCTTACTACTTCGATTAATACTCTTTTTCAAAAAGGTTATGTGACTAGAGATAGAGATATAGAAGACCGAAGAAAAGTAGTAGTTGGTCTTTTACCAAAAGCTTTGGAAGTGTTAAAAGAACATGATGATTTTCATAAAGAGATGATCGATTCAATTTTTAATGATTTAGAACTTGAAAAAGATCATTTGTTAATAGAATCTTTAGAAAAGCTCTCTTCTTATTTTAAAAAATAAATGTAACAAAAAAAATAACGGAAATTTTCCGTTATTTTTTTAAGTTAAAGTTGTTAGTCAGCGATTACTATACAATCAACTGGGCAATTAGCTTCGCAAACTCCACAATCGATGCAAGCATCTTGGTCAATCACGTAGATGTCACCTTCAGTGATGCAGTCTACAGGACAATTTTCTTTACAAGTTCCACATGCAATGCAAGTGTCTAAGATAACTCTAGGCATTATATTTCCTCCTTTAAAGAAACATTTTACATACATATATATAATAACAATTAGTTATGATTTTGTAAATAAAAAATAATAAATTAATATTAAAATATTATTCTTGAATAAACGTCTTATCTTTGATAAAATATCTATTGTAACTAAAAGGAGTGATTAATGATGATTGCATGGTGGTTAGGACTCATAATAGGAGTTGGAGCTTTAATAATCGGTGCAGTACTTGGCTTTTTCCTTGCTAGAAACTATTTTAAAAAGTATTTAGAAAAGAATCCGCCGATCAATGAACAAATGATAAGAGCGATGATGAGTCAAATGGGTAGAAAACCTTCAGAAAAACAAGTTAGACAAGTCATGGCTTCGATGAAACAAGCTAAATAAAAATGGTTCCCTTAAATTGGGAACCATATTTTTTTAAACTTTCTTTTTAAACGCAACCCGGTTTTCATTTCCAGCAAGAAGCCTTTTTATATTAGAACTGTGCTTTATTAAAATAATAATCATCAAAATACCGACAACAATGACAAATTCAACGCTGATGAAATGTCCGTTAATAATTGGATGATTTACAAACAAGAGAATAAGTCCGCTTATGAAAGCTGCAATAGCCACCGTGATAGAACCTAATGATACATATTTTGAGATTGCCACAATCGCGATAAATATTGGAAGTAAGATAACTGGGATAGGCCAGTAATAAAAAATCATTATTCCAAAAGCTGAAGCTACGCCTTTACCGCCCTTGAATTTCATCCAAACAGGGAAGATATGACCTAATACAGCTACTCCACCATAAATCATCGGATGGAACATATCAATACCGTTAGCTTCCATACTGGAAACAATCGGAATAAACAAACCGCTTTTTAATGTATCGAGAATCATTACTAAAACTCCAATTAAAACTCCGAAGACTCGAAAGGCATTAGTAGCGCCTAAATTACCGCTTCCATGCTTTCTAATATCATCTTTTTTTATGAATTTTCCCAATAGATAGGAGAATGGAATTGACCCGATAAGATATGCGATGATGATAAAAAGGAATTTTTCCATAATAAACCTCCAATTCTTGAAAATTATACCAAAAAAATCTGAAAAAATAAAGATAATTTAGATAAAATTTGTTATAATAGATGTAGAACTATCAAGGAGCGAGATTATGGGCATAAAAGACAATTTATACGATTCTAAATCCATCCAAATTCTAGAAGGCTTAGAAGCTGTTAGAAAGCGACCGGGAATGTATGTCGGTTCTACAGATACAAGAGGCCTTCATCATTTAGTTTGGGAAATAATCGATAATTCAATCGATGAAATTTTGGCAGGATTTGGGACTTTTATCAAAATAGAAGTTAAAGAAGATAATTCAATAGTTGTGACTGATGATGGCCGAGGAATGCCGGTGGATCTACATTCTTCTGGTATATCTGGAGTTGAAGTTATATTTACCAAGTTGCATGCCGGGGGCAAGTTTTCCGCTGATGGCGCTTATAAAGTTGCCGGTGGATTGCATGGAGTTGGAGCTTCGGTAGTTAACGCTTTAAGTGAATTTTTACAGGTTACGATTCATCGCGACGGTAAGATGTACATGATGCGGTTTGAAGATGGTGGGAAAAAAGTTAAAGAATTAGAAGTTGTTGGCGAAACAAGAAAAACCGGAACTGAAGTTTGGTTTAAACCCGACCAAAAAATCTTCTCAACCACACTCTTTAATTATCTAACCTTAGAAGAAAGAATTAGAGAATCGGCATTCTTAATCAAGGGATTAAAAATGCAATTGATAGATTATCGTTCAAAACAAAGACAAACCTTTGTATTTGAAAAAGGTATCAAAGAATATGTGCAATATATTGATAAAGCCAAAGGTCCTTTACATGAACCGGTTTATTTTTATGGAGTTCAATCGAAGATAGAAGTTGAAGTTTCATTTGGTTATACGAAAGCTTTCAATGAAAACATTATCTCTTTTGTCAACAATGTAAGAACTAAAGATGGCGGAACTCATGAAACTGGATTTAAGTCAGCTTTTACAAAAATCTTCAATGATTATGCACGAAGAATGAATATGATTAAAGAACGTGAAGATTCTCTTGAAGGAACACATGTTCGTGAAGGTTTAACCGCGATTATCTCGGTGAGAATTCCTGAAGATTTACTTCAATTTGAAGGTCAAACCAAAAATAAATTAGGTTCTCCGGAAGCTAGACCGGCAGTTGAAGTAGTCGTTTCAGATAAGCTAAATACATATCTTACAGAAAATCCTAAAATCGCCGCTACTTTAATAGAAAAAGCTGTTTCTGCTAGAAACGCTTGGGAAGCTGCGAGAAAAGCTAGAGATGATGCGAGATTAGTTAAAAAGATTAAGAAAAAAGAGACTATTCTTTCTGGAAAATTAGCTCCGGCGAGTTCTAAAAACGCAGAAATTAAGGAATTATTTTTAGTCGAAGGCGATTCTGCTGGTGGGTCTGCCAAACAGGGAAGAGATAGACTTTTTCAAGCGATTTTGCCTCTTAGAGGTAAGGTTATAAATGCAGAAAAACAAAGGATGGAAGAAGTCTTTAAAAACGAAGAGATATCGACGATTATCTCGACTATTGGTGCGGGGATAGGCAGTGAGTTTGATGTATCTAAATCAAACTATAACAAGGTTATAATCATGACCGATGCCGATACTGACGGTGCCCATATTCAGGTTCTTTTAATCACATTCTTTTTTAGATATATGCCAGAACTTATCGAAGCGGGTAAGCTCTATTTAGCACAGCCACCTTTATATAAGATTACATCAGGTAAAAAAGAATCGATTTATGCCTGGGATGAAGAAGAAAGAGAAAGTATTTGTCGTAAGTTTAAAACTTATACAATTCAAAGATATAAAGGTTTGGGAGAAATGAATTCTACCCAATTATGGGAAACAACGATGGATCCTAAAAGCAGAACCTTAATTCAAGTTAAAATTGATGATTTAGCTGAGGCTGATCAAAGAATTTCCGTTTTAATGGGAGATAAGGTTGAACCGAGAAAAGAATGGATTGACAACAATGTTTCTTTTGAAAATGAAGATGATGATTTTATGATTGAAGGTGTTATCGGTGGCTAAGTCTGTTAAGAAAAAATTAGATGAGTATTTTGAAGAGAAAATTATACCGATTAACCTCGAAGAAATAGTTGGCGAGAGATTTGGTCGCTATTCTAAATATATCATTCAAGACCGAGCATTGCCTGATGTTAGAGACGGATTAAAACCGGTTCAAAGACGGATATTGTTTGCGATGAATGAACTGGGAATGGGTTCGACTAAAGCTTATAAAAAATCTGCGAGAATCGTTGGTGAAGTCATCGGTAAGTACCATCCTCATGGCGATACAAGCGTCTATGATGCGATGGTGAGAATGTCGCAAACTTGGAAACTCGGAACTTTATTAATCGATATGCATGGAAATAACGGTTCGATTGATAACGATCCGGCTGCGGCGATGCGTTATACTGAAGCCAGACTAACGGTTTTTTCTGAAGCTTTATTAAAGGATATCGATAAAAAAACAGTCACATTTGTGCCTAATTTTGATGATTGTGAACTTGAGCCGGTAGTTTTGCCAGCTAAATTTCCTAATCTTTTAGTCAATGGCGGAACCGGTATGGCAACTGGTTATGCGACCAATATACCACCGCATAATTTAAGTGAAGTATTAAGTGCGGTCATCTATAAAATCAAGAATCCTCAAGCGGATATCGACGATTTATTAAAAATAATGCCAGGTCCAGATTTTCCAACCGGAGCGTTAGTTGAAGGAACGAATGAAATCAAAAAAGCTTTTCTTACCGGTAAAGGTAAAGTTGTAATTAAAGCTAAAGCTGAAGTAGAAGATACTTCTATTGTAATTACGGAGATTCCTTACGAAGTTAATAAAGCTGATTTAGTTCGTAAAATCGATGAGATTCGCTTGCAGAAGAAAATCGACGGGATAGTTGAAGTTAATGATTTATCCGATCGAGACGGCATCAGAATCGTTATCAAACTTAAAAAAGAAATCGCTTCAGAAGTTATTTTAGCTTATTTGTATAAAAACACCGATTTAAGTGTAACTTTTAATTATAATATGGTGGCTATTAGTCAAAGAAGCCCTAAATTGCTTTCTTTAGAAGAGATACTTGTACAATATATTCAACATCAAAAAGAGATGATTAGGAATCGCTCTAATTATGAATTGACACAAACTGAAAAACGCAAACATATCGTTAGCGGCTTTTTGAAAATGGTCAGTGTTTTAGATGAAGTTATCGCTTTAATCAGATCTTCGATGGGTAAAAAAGACGCCATAAACAAATTGATTGAAAAATATGAATTTACTGAAACTCAAGCTGATGCAATAGTTTCTTTACAACTTTATCGTTTGTCGACAACCGATGTCACGCAAATGAAAAAAGAATCACAAGAATTAACAGAAACAATCAAACGATTAGAAAAAATCTTAAATAATGAAATTGAACTTGAAAATGCTGTTGTCGAAGAATTAGAAGAAATCTTAAATAACTATCCAGTTAAGAGAAAAACAGTAATTTCAGGACAGATTCAAAAAGTGGAAATTGACGAACAAGAATTGATTGAAAATGAAAATGTTATGTTTGTTATGTCTAAAGACGGTTATATCAAACGTTGTTCGTTAAAATCATATCAAGCAACAACTTCTGAGACTGGTCTTAAAGACGGAGATATGATTTTAAAACAAACTGAAGTTAACACTAGAGATAATCTATTGTTCTTTACCAATTTTGGTAATTTTATCACTTTACCAGTCTATAAGATACCTGATTTAAAATATCGTGACTTAGGTGATTATATCGGTAATTACGCTCATTTAATTGATAAAGAAGTCGTTATTGATTATTTGGTCGTCGATGAATTTGATGATGAAAGAGATATATTGTTAGCCAATCAAGATGGTCAAGTAAAAAGAGTTCTTTTGTCCGAATTCCAAAAAACGAGAATTAATCGTACTTTCAATTGCTTGCCAGCTAACAGACTCAATCAATTGGTCAGTGTTGATTTAAGAGAAAAATTTGACCGTGATATCGTTTTGGTAACGAGAAATGGTTATGTCTTAAAATATGATTTAGAAGAAGTCTCATGTCAATCCTTAAATGCTAAAGGCGTCAAGGGAATTAACTTAAGAGACGATGTTTTAATCGGAGCTAAATTCACTACGCATATCAATAAAGACGAAGTCTTGATGTTGACGAATCGCGGTGGATTAAAGCGCGAATTTGTTCAAAATATCGATTACAGTCATCGCCCGGCTAAAGGAAAACGTTATTTAAAGACGGTTCAATCCAATCCTTATCAATTTGTGGCGATGTCTGCGGAAAATATCTTTAGGCTAAAAGATGTTTTAACTATAAGAATATTAAATAAGAAACAAGTATTTACAATTCCTGGCACTGAGATTAAGCCCGATCGTTATGAAAACGGCATTCCTTATCTATCAAAATCTGATAAACCGGAAAATTTAATGATTGAAATCAATAATTATCATGATAATAAAGAAATCTTAATTAATTTGATTGATATCGTTGAAGAAGAAGTTATCGAAGAAACTGACGAAATGATGAATGAGCTTGAAAAGATAATATCCAGTTCAAAAGAAGAAGTTGAAGAAGATTTGGATAATGAAGAACCAATAAAAGAAGTTGAATTCGAAGAAGATGAGTTTGATGATGACGAAGATGACGATGAGGATGATTTGGATGATAATATCGTTCAACAAACGCTATTTTAAGAAATGAGGATAATGATGAAGAAAGTTTTGCTGATAATATTTTTTAGTTTATTTTTAGTCGGTTGTTCTCAAGCGGTTGATACGAATGTGACAACTGAGGCAATTGATTTAGTTAATTTTGAAGAAATCACTTCTATAGAAGAATTAAAAAATATTGAAATGAATAAATCTTATATATTGATGAATGATCTTGATTTAACCGGAGAAGAGTGGGTACCGCTTGGAACTTTCCTTTCGCCTTATTTGGGTAAGTTTGACGGAAATGGTATGACAATTTCCAATTTAACTATACTTGAAGATCATCAATTAAACGGATTATTTGGTTATATTAAAGGCGAAGTCTTTGATTTAAACCTTAATAATTTTAATATTGATTATACGACTGATAGAATTACTTATGCTGGTGGAGTTGTTGGCATCTCTTCTGGAAAGTTAATAAATATTAATCTTTCTGGCAATATCATCATTGAAAATACTTTTTCCAACACTTATTCTGGGCTTTTAGCGGGAGTTGTGCAAACTGAAGATTACTATCTTCAACAAACATATGTCCCTTCAAGCGTGATGAATAATTCTGCCTCAGGTTCAATTGATATTTTAGGGCAAGAAATGGTTTATTCGGGCGGCCTTATTGGCAGCAGTTATAACGCTTATGTTCATAATAATAAAGTATCGGTTAATATGGATGTAAAAGCAATTAACAGCTATTTATATGTCGGCGGTCTTATCGGCAACAATTACGGTGAAATCGATAATGGTTTGTCAGATAAACGAAGCGAATATAATGTGATGATTGATAAAAATATCGTCACTGGTGAAATAAACGCTGAAGTAATTTTTAAAAATGCTTTTAGCGGTGGTTTGATTGGTTTTGATTATTTTGGCTTATTAAGTGATAATTTCGCAGGAGTAGATATTTCCAATAAAGGTAAAATGCTAAAAAGCGGCTTATTAATTGGCGAATCTTGGTATTCTGATATTACAAATGTTGTGGTTAGCGGAAATATTATTTATGAGACGGAAGCTGATCAAGAAGTTCTTCTTGGAGTATTTGCCGGAAGAAATATCGGTGAAAAAGAAGTTACTTTAGGCTTTTTTGTCAGTGAAAACCAAGAGTTTTCTGATGAGAAAAACCAAGTCAGTGAAACTGATATCGTTACTTTATCATGGTATCAAGATAATTTTAGCTGGGACGATGAGTTCATTAATAAAATAATTGACAGCTTGACATAAAAAAAAGCGAAGGAGGAATTTGATCGATGAGGTGTTTGGATCGTATCAAAGTTAATTTGGTTACCCATGAGGTTTTTAACAATACGACAAATCTCTATTATGAAATGGGTAAAAATCAATTCTATGACGAAATATTCGAGAAAAATATTGAAAACATTAAAAATGATATTGCCAGCAAAAACGCTGAATACTTCTTTAAAATCTTTTTCTATGGCGATTTTCAAATCAGAGAAAGTCGTTTTCGCACGCTTTTACTAGATTCTTCTGTAGCTAATAATAAAGCTGAACAATTATATAAGAACTTAATTTCAATATTTAGAAAAATTCATGTTGAAAATGTTGATGCATTCAATTTAGATTTAGGAGAAATAAATGATTTGTTCTTGCTTTTATTCAATGATGTACTAACTAGAGATAAACTAAAATACCGTAAATTTGGCAAGAAACAAGGCTTGTTCATGTCTGAGACTAAGTCGATGCGAGAAGAATTAGAAAAATATCTCGATGAAGTAAATAAAGTTGCTAAGGAAAAAAGTATCGAACCGATTTTTCTTTATCTGAACTTCATGATTGATTTTATCACCATGGAAGTTTTCGATATGCCTTACAATGAAAGTTTAGGAGTATTAATCTTTTATACTCTCATGGTAGAAAATCATTTTAAAGCAGCCAATTACTTATCTTTCTTCCAAAAAATGAATCTTTATAAACCGGATTATCAAGATATCTTTAACCGCATCTCGATCCAAAGCAAACAAGGGCTTCCTGATTTGATGCCTTTGATGAATTTCTTTATCAATATTTTTAATAGTTTCTATATTGAGCTTCAATCTGTTTCAAGAGATTATATTTACGATCAAGAAATCGGCATCAACAAAACTGATTATGTTGAAAATACGATTCATAAATTGCCTGATGTTTTTTCAAAAGAAGATATCAGAAAGCATCATGCTGGGATTTCTGATTCGACGATAAACAGAACCTTAAAGCGTTTATCCGATGAGAATATTATCCGCGCTGTCGGCGTTGGAAGATCAGCGAAATGGGTTAAGATTGTAAAAAAAGAAACCAAGCATAAATTTGACGGACAAATTAAAATGGATTTAGGTGAATAATGTGGATGAGTATATCATAAATTTAGTTAAACAAGCATTGAATGAAGATATTCCTAAAATTGATGTTTCCAGTGAATTTCTTTTTAGTAATGAGGTTTCTGAAGGTAAGTTTATCGCCAAAGAGAAAGGCGTTATTTCTGGTATTGATGTTACAAAAGAAGTCTTTAAGCAAATCGATGAAGACATAGAATTTATAATTTATAAAGATAACGGCTCTAAGGTTAAAAAAGGCGATGTAATAGCAATCGTTAAAGGCTTGACGAAATCAATCTTAAAAGCCGAAAGAGTCGGGTTAAATTTCTTACAACGAATGTCAGGCATTGCAACTTTAACCAATAAATTCGTTGAAGAAGTAAAAGATTATAACGCTAAAATTCTCGATACGAGAAAAACGACGCCACTTTTAAGAGTTTTAGAAAAACGCGCCGTTAAAGATGGCGGAGGATTTAATCATCGGATGAATTTATCGGAAATGGTAATGTTAAAAGATAACCATATTAAAGCTTCCGGTTCGATAAAAGAAGCGGTAAAAAAAGTTAGAAACGCTATTGGCAAGAGTTTAAAAGTCGAAGTTGAAGTTGAAAATATTGAGCAGTTTATAGAGGCTTTAAGCAGCGATTTAGATATGATTATGCTCGACAACATGACCGATGAGATGATGAAAGAATGCGTAGAAATTAATAAGGGTAAGAAAAAGTTAGAAGCAAGCGGAAATATGACCTTAAAAAGAGTGAAAAAAGTAGCTGAAACCGGAGTGGATTTCATCAGTGTCGGCGGGTTGACTCATTCTTATAAATCTTTGGATATTTCTTTGAAATTTTAGTATCAATTAGAATTGGGGTTTAATTAATTTTGATTAAAAGCAAATATATTTGGAAAAACTTAACCGAAGGCATCGTTAAAAATGATGATGTTTTCAAAACTTTACTAAAAAACAGACAAATCTTAGATTATGAGATTTATTTTTCCATGGGAAAAGAGAGTCTTCATGACCCAAATCTATTAAATGATATGGAAAAAGCTGTTTCAAGAATTAAAAAAGCCATCGAAAATAAAGAGAAAATCATTATTTTCGGCGACTATGATTGCGACGGGATATCTTCGATAGCTGTGTGTTATAAAACATTAAAAAAACTTGGCGCTTTAGTTGAATATGATTTACCGGATCGATTTAACGAAGGTTACGGATTAAATGAAAGAGCAGCTTTAGAAATAATCGATAAAAAATATTCTTTAGTTATCACTGTCGATAATGGCATAACCTGTAATGATGAAGTTAAACTATTGCAAGATAATTCAGTTGATGTCATCATTACCGATCATCATGAACCGGCTGAAATAATCCCTAAAGCTTATGCAATTGTTCATCCAAAGCTAAGTCCAAACTATCCATATAAGGAAATTGCTGGAGTGATGGTAGCTTATAAATTATGTTCGGCTTTAGCTGACGATGATTTAGACGATTTGCTAGATTTGGTGATGATGGGAACAATCGCGGATTTGATGCCTTTAGAAAATGAAAATCAAGCGATGGTTAATCTTGGGATTGAAAGAGCGAAAAAAACTTCAAATATCGGGCTGAGAAAATTGATAGATTTCAGCAATCTCGATATTTTAAACGTTACCGCGATCGCTTTTAAAATCGCACCGAAAATCAATAGCAGCGGCAGACTGAATAAAGCTAAAGAAGCAGTTCGGCTTCTTGTTAGCGAAGATATTAAAGAGGCCAATGAACTGATTATCGAAATTGAGAAAAATCATGACTTAAGAAAGAAGTTAACCGAAGAAGCTTTCTTAATATGTGAAGAGTTAGTCGATACAAAAGATTCTGTGATTGTAGTGGCTTCTGAAAGACTTCATGAAGGCGTTATCGGTATTTGCGCTCAAAGGCTCGTTGAAAAATATCAAAAATCGACGATTGTAATCACCTTTGATGAAGACGAAGTCGGCAAAGGATCTGCTAGAAGCTTTGGCGATCAAAATATTTTAGAAATGTTGAATGAAAATAGCAATTACCTCTTGCGTTATGGCGGTCATTCTCAAGCAGCGGGTTTAACGATTGAAAAAACGCAGTTAGAGGCTTTCAAGAAATCATTAAACAGTTTAAAGATAACTCAAAATATCCCTGAATTATCAGTAGATATGGAAGTCTATTTATCAGATATAGAAATTGACACTATAAAAAATATTCAGGATAAATCATTCTTTACCGCAACCTATGTTGTTAAAAATTTAAGAGTTTCAAGAAAACAACTCCTAAATCAAAAACATACTAAATTACAACTGGAAACGAATGGTCAAATCTACGATGCTTTGGATTTCAATTCACTTGAATATTACTATAGTTTAAGTCCAGGAGATATAGTGGATGTTTGCGGAGGGCTAAATGTTAATTCGTTTAGGAACCGGGAAAATTTACAAATAATGATTAAAGATTTAGCTTGTAAGCATCTCCAAATCTTTGACTATCGCAAGGAATATATTCAAGGAATAGAATTTCCTAATGAGACGATTCTTTTGAACGATTCATATATCATCGAGAATAATGATTTAGTGGAAAGGCTTAAAACGTTTCCAACTATTGCGCTTTTACCTAAAGAGAAGAAGTATAATTTAAATCAGATAATCGATCGTAAAGAATTAGGCAAAGTTTATGTTTATTTAGAAAAACTCGATCATTTCACCTTTGATGACTTGAATTTTAACCAGTTTTCTGAATTTGTTTTTGATAAGGCCTTGAAAATTTTCTGTGAATTGGGTTTAATTGAGAACAACAGTAACATCTATCATTTAAAAAATACCAATTTAAAAATGGATCTTAAAACTTCCAAAACTTATCAATCCGTTCTTGAAATGTGGAAGAATATCGATTTTATCTATCAAAATGATTTAAAAGTATTAAAAATGTATTTTAAAGAATTATTGGAGGAACTATAATGAAATATACCGATTATATTAAAAATGTACCTGATTTTCCAATCAAAGGTATCCAATTTAAAGATATTACACCGTTAATTGGATCAGGCGAAGCTTTCAAAGCAGCTGTAGATGAATTGGCTGATTTTGCTAGAGAAGTAAAGGCAACAAAAGTTATCGGGCCAGATGCCAGAGGTTTTATCATCGGTGCTCCAGTGGCTTATGCTTTAGGCGCTGGGTTCATCCCTGTTAGAAAACCGGGAAAATTACCGAGAGAAGTAATCCAATATGATTATGAACTAGAGTACGGAAAAAACACTCTTTGCCTTCATAAAGATGCGATTAACCCTGGTGATAAAGTAGTTATTATCGATGATTTATTGGCAACAGGCGGAACGATGGAAGCGACGATAAAACTAGTAGAACAAGCCAAAGGCGAAGTTGTCGGACTAGGTTTTATGATTGAACTAATAGAACTTCAAGGAAGAGATAAATTAAAAGGTTTTCCAATTAAAGTTTTAATCCAATATTAAGGAGAATTTATGTCAGATATCGATTATTATAAACCCTTAAAAAAAGAGATATCTAAATACATTAAACAACCTAAGCACCTGGACTTTATCAGGAGCGCTTTTGATTATGCGAATGAAAAGCATGGCGATCAATTAAGAAAATCAGGCGAACCATATATCACTCATCCTCGTGATGTGGCGATTACTTTAGCTGAGTATCAAGTCGACCCTAATACTTTAGCAGCGGGATTGCTTCATGACGTTTTGGAAGATACCAATACTACTTATGAAGAAATCAAAGAGAAGTTTGGCGAAGAAGTAGCCGATATTGTTGAAGGTCTTACGAAGTTAGATCAATTAAAGTATCAAACATCCAAAGCTTCTCAACAAGTTAAAAATCATCAAAAGATGGTTTTAGCAATGGCAAGAGACATCAGGGTGATCTTTGTAAAATTAGCAGATAGACTTAATAATATGCGAACACTTTCATTTTTAGATGATGAAAGAAGAACGAGAATTTCTCGTGAAACTTTGGATATTTTTGCGCCAATCGCGCATAGATTAGGGATGTACCGTTTAAAAGCCGAGTTGGAAGATTTAGCATTTAAATATCTTTATCCGCATGAATACAAGCATATTTCTCAACTTCTTCGTGATAAAAAAGGTAGTAGAGAAGCCGATGTTGAAGCGATGGAAAGAGCTTTAGATAATTTGTTAAACGAACAAAATTTTGATTTTGAAATTAAGGGAAGAATTAAAAATATTCATTCCGTTTACAATAAAATGAAAGTTAAAAAAATCGATTTTGAAGAAATTCACGATCTATTAGCTTTGAGAATTATCGTCAATAATATCAGTGACTGTTATAAGGCGATCGGTATCGTTCATTCTCGTTTTATTCCAGTTCCTGGACGTTTTAAAGATTATATCGCGATGCCGAAACCGAATATGTATCAATCTTTACATACGACGGTTGTAAATAGAGGAAAAATCTTTGAAATTCAGATTAGAACAAAAGAAATGGACGAGATTGCTGAAAAAGGGGTAGCTGCTCACTGGGCTTACAAAGAAAATAAGGGGATTGCCTCAAGAAAGAATATTGAAGATATCGTTTCTTCAAAACTCAGATGGTACTCTGAGCTTATTAAGTATACAGAAGAAAGCGACTCCGATGAAGAAATCTTGGATATCTTTACCGATGATATCTTAAGAGCTAATGTCTATGTTTTCACTCCTAAAGGAGAGATCATCGATCTAACCGCCGGTGCGACGCCTTTAGATTTTGCCTTTAGGATTCATACCAAAGTTGGTGAAAAAACAGTTGGAGCTATCGTTAACGGTAAAATTAGACCTTTGGATTACACGCTTAAAACCGGTGATTTAGTTGAGATTAAAACCTCGCCAAACTCAGTAGGTCCAAACGATAACTGGCTAAAAATAGCGAAGACTTCAAATGCCAGAAGCAAGATTAAAAACTTCTTGAATAAACAAAGACGGGAATTTTTAATTGAAAAAGGCAAAGATGAATTTGAACGTGAGGTTAATGCCAGACATTTAAATATCAGCTTAACCGATAAGGACGCCTTAAAATATTTTGAAAATAAAGGTGTCAAAACCGTTGAAGATTTCTATTATGAAATCGGCAAGAATGTAATCTCGCCAATTGGAGCGGTCAATCTTATCATCGGTAAACCAGAACTCACCGAACAAGATCTTTTAGATAAATATTCCAAAGAATTATTATCAGAAAAGAAAAAACAATATATTCATTCCGATATCAATGTGGTAGTTGAAGGCTTGGATAAACCTTCGGTTAAACTAGGCAATTGTTGTAGCCCGATTTTAGGAGATGAAATCGTCGGTTATATCACTAAAAATTCTGGTATAGTCGTTCATAGAAAAGAATGTAAGAATGTCGCAACCTTCGATGAAAATCGCTTGATTGACGTCTTTTGGGGAAATAATGCGACTAAACGTTATAGTACAAACTTAAAGATTAGAGTTTTAAATCGCGATAACATCTTAGCGGAAATTATCAATGCTGCTACATCTTCGAAAGCGAAGATTGTTCAAGTAACGGCGCAATCCAACGATATAAAAGAAGGAATAATCCGCATGAAAATTGAAGTTGCTAGCGTTTTAGAACTTGACAATGTAATTGCCAACATTCAAAAAGTTAAGAATGTCTATTCAATTGAAAGGCCAGGACAATGAAAGTAGTAGTTCAAAGAGTTAAAGATGCAAAAGTTATCCTTGACGGTTTGGAAGTTTCTAAGATTGAAAAAGGTTTATTATTGTTGGTCGGTTTTACTGACAATGACGGTTTAAAAGAAATTGAATATATTGCCAGAAAAGTTGCTAGACTGAGAATTTTTGATGATGAAAAAGGGTTGATGAACTTAGATATAAAAGACGTATCAGGTGAAATATTATCAGTTTCACAGTTTACGGTTTATGGCGATGTTGTTAAATCTAATCGACCTAGTTTCACCAAAGCTTTAGCTTTCGATAAGGCCAATGAACTCTATTTGAAATTCAATGAAATTTTAAGAAATGAATATGATTTAACCGTTAAAGCCGGCGTCTTCGGCAAGCATATGGATGTTGTTTTTACAAATGACGGTCCAGTAACGATAATTATCGAAAAAGAATAGTCAATCTCATTTGACTAAAGACCTTAAAAATATTATAATATCAATATAAACATTCAGGAGGAAATTATGGAAAAGAAAGAATTAGTCTTTGAAAAGATAAAAGAATTGATAGTTGAAGAATTAGGCGTTAAACCGGAAGTTGTAGTTATGGAAGCTGGTTTAGCAGAAGATTTTGGTGCTGATTCATTAGATGCATTAGAATTATTCAATCAAATTGAAAGTGAGTTCTTAATTACAATTTCTGATGAAGCTGCTACTGAGATGAGAGATGTTAAGGACTTAGTGGAGTATGTAGCTAATCAAGTAAGCGATAGTTATTTTGAATAAAAAGATTTTTGCTTGAAAATGTCGTCCTTATTTTTTTAAGGACGATTTTTTAAAAAGAAGAGGTAAATTTTATGATTAGAAAAATCAAAGGAACACAAGACATTCTTCCGGGCGAAATTAAAAAATGGCAAGACCTAGAAGAAGTAATGCGCAATGTTTCTAAATTATTTAATTTTATAGAGATTAGAACGCCGATCTTTGAAGCATCGGAGCTTTTTCATCGTTCAGTCGGAGAAACGACCGACATCGTTAAAAAAGAAACCTATGATTTTGAAGACCGCGGGAAAAGAATGAATACTTTAAGACCGGAAGGAACAGCTTCTGTTGTTCGTTCGGTTATTGAAAATAAGCTATATACCGATGAAAACTTGCCGCTGAAGCTTTATTATTACGGACCGATGTTCAGATATGAACGGCCGCAAAAAGGCCGTCAACGTCAATTTAATCAGTTTGGCGCTGAGATTGTCGGTAGTGATTCGCCTTTAGCAGATGTTGAAATCATTAATTTTGCAGCGACTTTCTTAAGAGCGTTAAACATTAAAGATTTCAAGATTAAAATCAACTCTTTAGGCGATAAAGAATCGAAAGAAGCTTATCAAAAAG
>JAVEVN010000117.1:0-3605 GCA_034005025.1 Candidatus Izemoplasmatales bacterium
TTTAACTTCACGAGAAAACACTTTTTTAGCAGGAAGTTCTTGTGGAGGAAATATCAGCATTTATCTAGGGGCTAAGTATCAAGATATATTCAGCGCTATAGGAGCTTTTTCTCCAGCATATTATATAGTTAAAAAAGGTTTATATGATTTCTTAGATCAAATAGAAATTAAAAATGATTTTTACATATATCATGATATGGGAACCAAAGAAAACGGAATCTTCAGTAAAATCTACTTTGACGAACAAAAAGTCTTTCATGATTTTATAATAAAAAAAATCCCTGAAAATAATGTGTTGCAAGTAATCGATGAAGGCGCTACTCACTCAGAAAAGCATTGGGCAAAAAGATTCCCTAAATTTTTAAGGTTTTGCATCACAAAACAACTTGATTAAAAATATTTAAAGAGTATAATATATAAAAGCGTGTGTATGGAGGTAAAAAATCTATGAAATTAGTAATTTATGTAATGACGCAAACTAAGCATCTCGAACCATTCTTAAATGAATTGAATGCTGAAGGCGTTAAAGGCGCAACGATAATCAATTCTACTGGTATGGCTAGAACATTAGCTAAAAACGATGACATGCAAATGTTCGGTTCATTAAAATATCTGTTTGAAAACCACCGAGAAGAATCTCATGTAATCTTAATTGCTTTACCGGATGAAAAGGTTAAAACAGTTTTCGCTGTTATTGAAAAAGTTTGCGGTAATTTATGCGGTCCGGATTCAGGAGTTGCCTTTACTGTGCCAATAGAAGAAACTGTAGGTTTGAAACTATAAATATGGAATTAACTGTTCTATTTTATACCGCTATCATCATCGCCACCGGATTATTATTCGGAAAAATCGCAAAATATTTAAGACTACCAAATGTCACTGGTTATTTGATTGGTGGTCTTTTAATTGGGCCTTCAATCTTAAATGTTATAAAAAAAGAAGCTTTACCAGGTTTAGAAATCGTTTCGGTTGTTGCATTAGGCTTTATTGCTTTTACCATTGGTAATGAACTAAAATTTAAATACTTTAAGCAAGTTGGTGTAAAACCTGTTATTATAGCTTTGCTTGAATCTTTATTTGCAGTAGTTTTTGTCTTAATAGGATTGATTATTTATTTTTTAATAATTGGTCAACTTACTTTAGAAAACATCCGTTTTTCACTTGTTTTATCAGCTATTGCCGCAGCTACAGCTCCAGCAGCTACTTTAATGGTCATTAGGCAGTATCGAGCTCGAGGAGAACTTACTGAAACACTGTTATCGGTTGTTGCTATTGACGATTCAGTTGCCGTGCTTTTATTTGGAATCTTAGTAGCTATCGCTAACGCTTTAGATCCGACTCAAGCCGCAACTTCATTGTTCTTACAAATTATGCATCCGATATTTGAAATATTAATATCTTTAGGAATTGGTCTATTAATCGGAGCCGTATTGGTTTTTGGTTGTATCTGGTTTACCGGAAGAGGAAACAGAATATCACTGACTGTAGCGTCGATAATCATGACTGTTTATCTAGCTAATGTTTGGGGCGGAAGTGCAATTTTAGCTTCAATGGTTGTGGGATTATTATTTACTAACTTCTCTAAACAAAACGAGAAAGTCAATGAATTAATTTACTTTTTTACTCCTCCCGTTTACATTATGTTTTTTGTTTTAAGCGGCGTGGAATTAGATTTAAGCGTTTTAATTACCGTTGGTGTTTTAGGTGCCGTTTATGTAATATTTAGAGTTGGTGGAAAAATATTTGGCGCTTATCTCGGAGCTAAAGTTACTCACGCAAGTAAAAATGTTTCTAAGTACTTAGGCTTTGCGCTGATACCTCAAGCCGGTGTGGCTATCGGTTTAAGTTTAATTGCTTCAACTGCATTAGATCCGGTCTTAGGCGGAAAAATTAGAGCTATAGTTCTTTCCGCTACTGTAATCTATGAGTTAACCGGTCCGCTTATCACTAAAATAGTGTTAAAAAAAGCTGGAGAAATCCCTGCTATTCAATAAAAGTTTTTAAGAAGGAGAAATCCTTCTTTTTTTATTTATAAACTGCACTTTTAGTGATATAATATAAGGGTTAAAAAGGAAGGGAAAGAGATATGGAATACTTAAAAATAGGAACGATTAAAACGACTAGAGGTTTAAAAGGTGAAGTGAAGATTAAATCTCTTACTAATATGTCTAGCGAAAGGTTTAAAATCGGCAATGTTATTTACGTTATTAAAGATAACAAATATTTACCACTTTCAATCGCTAATTACCGTCTAATTAACAATCAAGATATTTTAACTTTCAAGGATTATGAAGATATAAATAAAGCTGAAAAACTCTTAGGCAAGGAAATATTTATTCCTGTCAATCAAGAAGTTGAACTTGAGGACAATGAGTTCTTGGTAGATGATTTAATCGGCTTAAAAGTTATTCAAACAAACACAGTAAAAGGAATAGTAAAGGATGTAATGACTTATCCTCAAGGTGATTATCTTGTGGTTGAAACTGAAAATGGCGATAAGATGATTCCTTTTAGAGACGAATTTATTCTCGATCAAACAGAAGAAGACATAACTCTAATTGAAATGGAGGGATTATTATAAAAATAACAATCCTAACGCTCTTTCCAGAAATGATTGAACCGGTTATTAACAGTTCAATCTTAAAAAGAGCCAAAGAAAATAATCTCATCGAATTTAATATTATAAATTTTAGAGACTTTTCCACAAATAAACATAAAACCGTTGACGACACGCCTTATGGCGGTGGTAGCGGTATGGTTTTAGCTGTTGAACCGATCTATTTAGCCTTAGAATCAATCAAAGGCAATACTCATAAAATTTTATTATCTCCACAAGGTCAAACATTTAATCAAAGTAAAGCTAAAGAGCTATTGAAAGAAGAACATTTAGTCTTTATTTGCGGTCATTATGAAGGATTTGATGAGAGGGTAAGCGAGTATGTTGATGAAGAATTGTCAATTGGTGATTTCGTTATGACCGGAGGCGAAATTGCAGCTTTAGCTATGGTTGATGCCATCGCAAGAATGATTCCTGGGGTTTTAGGATCCAAAGAATCGTTTGAAAAAGATTCTTTTTATAATGATAATTTAGACTATCCTCAATATACCAAACCAAGAGAATTCAAAGGGTTAAAAGTACCAGATGTTTTACTTTCTGGAAACCATGAGGAAATCGATAAATGGCGAAAAGAAATGCAAGAAAAAAGGACTAAAGAAAGACGTCCTGACCTCTTAAAAAATAAATAGTTTTTCAAGGTAAAAAATATTTGCCTTTATTATCTTGATATGATATAATACTTAACGCTGAATAGAATATATCGTGCCTTTGTTCCGCTGGATAACTATGAACAACCGGCCATAAAAAAGAAGGAGTTGACCAAAATGTCGCAGCAATTAATTAATGACATCACTCAAGAGTTCTTGAGAAATGACATTCCTGAATTTCGTCCTGGAGATACTTTAGAAGTTGGTATCAAAATCAAGGAAGGAAACAGAGAAAGAATCCAAATTTTCGAAGGTTTATGCATCAAAAGACAAGGTGGAGGAGTTAGTGAAACTTTCACAGTAAGAAAAATATCTTACGGTGTAGGTGTAGAAAAAACTTT
>JAVEVN010000118.1:0-3509 GCA_034005025.1 Candidatus Izemoplasmatales bacterium
CTTCTTCACTATCGACGATATCAGCTTTTGTTTCAATCAAAGAAACAATTCTTTCAGCTGAAGCTTGAGCTTGTTGGAAACGAGCGTAAAAGTTAGCGATATTATTGACCGGATCGAAAAACTGCCAAACATAATTGGTAAATAAATATAAAGTACCAACTGATATCGGCGCAATCGGATCTAGGACCATATTACCGCCGACATTATAAACCAAAGCCATACCGACGAAAATAATAAATAGCATAATCGGGAAGTAAACGCCTTGCAACATATGCGCTCTAATCGATTGACGTTTCATATCAAAGGTTATCTTATCAAACTCATCGAAGTTCTGTTGTTCTAAAACTAAAGTCTTTGAAGTTATTGAACCAGTGATATCTTCGTTGTAAGCTCCGGTAATCTTAGAATTAACTTTTCTAATTGATCGATATGCTTTTAAGATATACTTTCTGAAGAATACAGAAACAGCAGTTAATATCGGCACAACAGCCAATATAACTAAAGCTAATTTCCAATTGATGATAAACATGAAAATCGTTAAGAATACCATCAAAAAGACTCCCCAGGCTAAATCAATCAATCCCCATGATAAGATTTCACTTAAGTTTCTTGAATCTGAAGTCATTCTCGCCATGATCCAACCAACACGGGTTCTATCGTAATAAGAAAACGGCAATTCTTGTAAGTGATTAAAGGCTTTTTCTCTAATGTTGAAAGCTAGTTCGGTTTGCACCTTCCCAGCAAAGATAATAAAGAGATAAACCATAATTGCTTGAATCACCATAAATACAGCAAAATACGTAATCAAAACCGGTAATTTCGATAAATCGTTAGTACCGTTATCAATATTAGGTTTAATGATGTCGTCAATAGCGAAAGCCGAGATATATGGATAAATTATATCGGTAACAGCTAATACGACAATAGCTGCTATACCTAAAAATACAAATTTTTTCAACGGTTTCATGAAAGAAAAGATTTTCTTCCAAACTAACCAATCAAACTTCTGGGAGGTAAAGCTCTCTTCATCTTGTAAATAATCACTCATCGCCATCACCATCCTCATCTAATTGGAAATTAATCTGCGATTGAATTTCCCAAATATTTTTATATAATCCGTCTTTTTTAATCAATTCTTCATGCTTACCACTTTCTTTAATCGTTCCGTCAGCGATAACGATAATCTTATCGGCTTCGCTGGCTGTAGTGATTCTATGAGTGATGATAAAGACGGTTGAATCTTTCCATTCTTGATTTAAAGCTTTTCTGATTTGAATATCAGTCTCTGTATCTACAGCTGATAATGAATCATCGAAAACTAAAATCGGTTTAGGTTTAAGTAACATTCTTGCGATTGCTACTCTTTGTTTTTGCCCACCGGAAAGCGTAACTCCTCTTTCGCCTACTAAAGTATCATACCCTTTTTCAAAATTAACGATATCATTATGAACTTGAGCAATTTTAGCGACGTTGGAAACCTTATTTATATCTGAAGATATATCTGATATTTTGATATTATCCTCAACTGATTTAGAGAACAAAAACGGTTCTTGAAGGATTACTCCCACATTTTTTCTTAAATGATGTTTTTCAATATCTTTGATTTCAACTCCATCAATTAAAATCTGTCCTTTTTGATAATCCAATAACCTGATTAAAAGATTCATCAATGTTGATTTACCAGAACCGGTCTTACCGATTATCGCAATCGTTTCACCGCGATTAACCTTAAAGGAAATATTGGTGATTTGATCTTCATTAGAATCGACGAACTTGAAGGATACATTTTTAAATTCTATATCTCCTGAAATTTCCGGTTTAAGTTTGTCTTCTTCGCCAACATACTCTCCAGGATTTGATATGATATGATCAAGTCTTGAAACTGATACGATTGTCTTTGAGAAATCGCCAACCAGTCTTCCGAGTTGTCGCATCGGCCAAATGATATTTCCTGCATAAGCTAAAAACGCAGTATAAACGCCGATAGTGATATCTCCTCTAGAAGCGAAGATGATTCCAATAAGGGCTATTATGAAAAATTGAATAAATGATAAAAAGTCAGTTGAGCTCCAGAAAATCGCCATTTTCTTGACTAATCCAAAATCTGAATCAGTGAATTTACGATTGAGTTTATTGAATTTTTTCACTTCATAAGCTTCATTCGCAAAAGCTTTTACGACTCTAGCTCCTGAAACATTTTCTTGAACATGAGTGGTCATAACGGCTTCATTCTTTTCAATTTCATTAAACATCTTTTCGACCTTACGAAAATAAAAAGCCGCTGATGTTAAAAGGATTGGAGCGATAATTAAAGAGACCCACATGATGCTTAAATTCATCTTCGCCATCTGATAAATCGATAAACTCACAAGCATTACAAGTCTTGCGACTTCAATGCTCTGTTCGGAAATAAATCTCTTATACATTTCAACATCTGTGGTACATCGTTGAATGATGTCCCCAGTTTCTGAATGCGAATGGAAATAATAATCCGCATCTCTAATTTTCTTATAAAGATTATTTCTTAAATTGTAAGCTGTTTTTTCTGAGAACACGCCTGAGAGTGCTCTTTGGACAAAGATAAAAAGCGCTCTGATTAAAGCCAAAGCGACGATTAACGCCGACGCTAAAAAAAGCTGCATCGGTAGGCTGTCAGCCTGAATTAAATTTACAAAGAAAGGGTTTAAGGTTGTTTCGTCCCCGCCCCTTAAAATTACGTCAATAATGTATTGCCCGAAAAGCGGTGTTAGTGTTCTTAAATAAGAAACTAAAAATAATGATAATATTGCTGGTATTAATAATAGCGAATTTGAACCCATCCACTTAAACATTAAAAGGAAATGTTTAAGGATGTTTCGCTTCGGTTTTATAGTATTTTTTATATCTTCCATGATTAACTCCTTGGATAAAAGTTACATTTTTCTAATAACTTGCATCCCTAGTATCTTCATGCCTTCATCCAAAATATCTCTGATTTTAGAGATCAAGCACAATTTAGTGTTACGTTCTATTAAATCATCCACCATAACTTTTTCTTTAGCATAAAAACTATTGAAATAACTAGCTAAATTCAAAAGGTATTTCGCTAATACAGATGGTGAATATTCACTCTTAGCCTTAACTAAGATTTCATAATATTGAGATATTGTCTTAATAAGATCAAAACTATGATCAAACTTAAATAAATCATAATCAATTTGGTCACAGTTAAAATCATTTTCTTCAATGATTGAAGAAATTCTTACTGATGTATATTGTAGATATGGACCAGTTTGGCCAACAAAGTTAACCATCTCTTCAAGATTGAATTCCACATCGTTAGTTCGATAATTCTTTAAATCGTTAAAAATAATTGCTGAAACGCCAATTTTTTGCGCTATTTCTTCTTTGTTTGATAAAGTCGGATTTTTTTCATTGATATAGTTTAACGATAGATTGCTCGCTTCAACTAAAACATCTTCTAATCTCACGATTTTGCCTTTTCTAGTTGACATCTTTTTACCGTCTTG
>JAVEVN010000007.1:0-16342 GCA_034005025.1 Candidatus Izemoplasmatales bacterium
AATCAAATATAATTCCTAAAATAAAAATTAGCGATAATATTGAAAAAATAACTACTCCACATTTTAAAAAAGTTTATCGTATTTATTCAAACGGCAAAGCTGAAGCTGATTTAATAACAGTTCATGACGAAACGATAAATAAAAACGAGCCTTTAACAATCTTTGACTCATTAAGTACATGGAAAACTAAAACCTATACCAAATATGACTTAAAAGAATTACATCAAGTTATATTTAAAGATGGCAAAAGAATCTATAATCTTCCTAATATAGAACAAATTAGAGAATTCACAAATTCTGAGCTTAACAGTTTATGGGATGAAGTTAGACGTTTTGATTACCCTCACAAATACTACGTAGACTTATCAGATAAACTTTGGAGAATAAAACAAAACCTAATAAATCAAAATTAAAAGAGACGAAATCGTCTCTTTTTTAGTTAAATGAAGATTTTAATTCAACAATCCGATTGAAAACATACAGATCATCTTTTGTATCATAATCCGTCGCAAAATATCCTTTTCTTATAAATTGGAATCTTTCTAAAGCTTTAGTATCCATTAAACTAGGTTCAACAAAGCCGTTAAAACTTTGCCAAGAATTAAGATTTAGCCGCGAAACTAATTCTTTTTTTGAATCCGAGTCAACCAATAAAGGCTCGAATAAATTAATAGTTGCTGGAATAGCTGTGGAAGCTTCCACAAAATGAATATTTCCATTTGGTTTTCTATCAGTAAAACCACTTCCAGATTTAGTTTCTGGATCATATGTACATAGCAATTCTTTTATCGTTCCATCATTATTGTAAACAACTTCATTACATTTTATGAAATAAGCATGCATCAATCTAACTTCTAATCCGAGAGATAATCTTTTCCATTTTTTATTTGGTTTTTCTTCTAGAAAATCTTCTCTTTCAATGTAGATATTTTTTCCGAAAGCAAACTTTCTTGAACCTAGATCCTCATTATCATTGTTATATTCGACTTCAAACCATTCAATTTTATCTTCCGGATAATTTGTAATTACAACTTTTAATGGGTCAATCACTGCATTGACTCTTTTTACCTTTGTATTTAAGTCATTTCTTAGAGAAGTTTCTAGCATCTCACTTGAAACAGTTGAGTTAATTCGTGAAAGTCCGGTTGATAAAATAAAACTGATAATTGATTCTTTTGTATAACCTCTTCTTCTAAGCCCGGCTAGTGTTGGCATTCTTGGATCATCATAACCTTTAACAAGTTTATCATCAACAAGTTGTTTTAAATATCTTTTCGACATAATAGTATTGGTAATATTTAATCTACCAAATTCATATTGGTGAGGGACATGTTCCATTTCACATTTTTCAACAAACCAATCATAAAGAATGCGATGATCATCATATTCTAATGAGCATAAAGAGTGAGTTACTCCTTCAAAAGCATCCTGAAGTGGATGCGCAAAATCATACATCGGATAGATACACCAGTCATTTCCTGTATTATGATGCTCGATATGGATAATGCGGTAAATAACCGGATCCCTCATATTAATATTCGGCGAAGACATATCTATTTTAGCCCTCAAGGTTCTTTCGCCATCTTTGAATTTACCATTTTTCATATCTTCAAAAAGTTTTAAGTTTTCTTCAATTGATCTATTTCTATATGGCGATTCTTTTCCGGGCGAAGTCAAAGTACCACGATATTCACGCATATCATCAGCGCTTAAATCACAAACATAAGCAAGTCCTTTTTTGATTAGTTTAACAGCTAATTCATATGTTGCTTCAAAATAATCAGAACCAAACAAAACATTTGCTGGTTTATACCCCAACCACTCAATATCTTTTTTTATCGCTTCAACAAATGAACTATCTTCTTTAACTGGATTTGTATCATCAAAACGTAAATTAGTTTTTCCGCCAAAATTTCTAGCTAACTCAAAATTGGTAATTATAGCTCTAGCATGTCCGATATGCAAATAAGCATTAGGTTCGGGCGGGAATCTAGTAATAATATTACTAACCTTGCCGCTCTTAAGATCTTCTTCCATTATTGTTTTTATAAAATTTGATGTAATTTCCATTTTCATCCCTCCAAATCCAATCTGGATTTTCCGTTCAGCAATAAATCATCCGCCTGATTTTGTTTTTTGTATTGAAAATATCCAGCCGCAGCAATCATAGCCGCATTATCCGTGCAATAAGCCATTTTTGGAAAATATACTGGAATATCTGTAATCATTTCTTTCATTTTCTTTCTTAAACCAGAGTTAGCCGCAACTCCACCCGCAACTATAATCTGCTTTACATTAAATTTTTCTTTTGCTTGAATAGTTTTATTCACTAAAACATCAGTAACCGCTTCTTGAAAGCTAGCACAAAAATCTTCAACGTTAATTTCTTCTTTTCTTTGTAACATATTATGATGAACATTAATAACATGCGATTTTAATCCAGAAAAACTAAAGTTGAAATCTTTACTATCAATCATAGGTCTAGGAAATTTAAGAGTATCTTTCCCTAAATTAGCCAACTTATCAACTATTGGTCCACCAGGGTAAGATAACCCTAAAACTCTAGCCACTTTATCGTAAGCTTCGCCTACAGCGTCATCTTGAGTTTCACCCAATTTTTGAAAATCATAATGCTCTTTCATCAGGATTAATTCCGTATGACCTCCAGATACTACCAAGGCCAACAAAGGAAAATCCATCCCATTATCAATATAGTTAGCGTAAATATGACCGGCAATGTGATGCACACCGATAATAGGAATATTATAGTTCAAACTTATTACTTTAGCAGCATTGACGCCTATTAATAATGAACCAATTAAACCTGGACCTTTAGTCACGGCTATTAAATCTAAATCTTCATATTTTATTTTAGCGTCATTTATGGCTTTATCAAAAACATAAGTAATGCCTTTAACATGTTCCCTTGAAGCAATCTCTGGAACAACACCACCAAATTCTCTATGAATATCAATTTGTGACAAAACAACGTTAGAAAGAACTTCTGATCCGTCTTTAACTACGCTAACACTTGTTTCATCACAACTAGTTTCTACTCCCAAAACATACATATATTAATCACTTCCCAATCTTTTATACATTAAAAATGCATCTTCGCCATTATTATAATAGGTTCTTCTTATTGCAACTTGTTCAAAACCTACTTTTTGATATAGGCTTAAAGCTTCTTTATTAGAAGGTCTAACTTCTAAAGTAACCTCTCTAATTCCTAAAGATTTAAGCTTCTCGAAAATAAAGTTTATAAACTTAAAACCATATCCTTTATTTCTAAATTCTTTCTTGACCACAAAAGAACTGATTTGAGCTTTTTCTTCATCAATCCATAATATTATATATCCCAAGAATCTATCAGATACTAATACATAATAATATGATAAAGGATTTGTTAGATCCTCTATAATTTTTGATTTAGTTGTAAAATTATGAAAATATTCGTTTTCACAATCAACAATTAAATCAATTTCATTTTCTTGTAATTCTCTAATTTTCAATTTCATTTTTTTAAGTTTCTCTCCGCCTCAGTATCTCTAAGATAATTAGGGGTTAAACTGTGAATTTCATCTATTTTTGTTAGCAAGTCAGATTTTAATACTTTACTAACATCAGGTTTTCCGCTTTCAACAATCTCAAAATCAACTTTAATTTGCGACTTATAATTTTCAATATTTGCTAAAGAATCATCTTCGATAATTTTGAGTTTTCCAGAAACATTCTTGTATAATCCCATGAAAGCATTTCCTCTTCTAGCATCAATAAGCGCTAAAACAAAAGGCTTGTTTGAATAAGAAGCCATCAAAGCTAATGATGATATAGTATAAATATTTATATTATTCAAATAGCTAATCATCTTAGCTACAGTTACCCCAATCCTTACTCCAGTATAACTTCCAGGACCAATGCCAATGATAATTTCATCCAGTTCCTTCAAGGTCAAATTTTCTTCTTTTAAAACTTGCTCTAGATAAGGCATAATTGTTACAGAATGATTATTTATTCCTTCTTCATAAACAAATTGCTTTTCAACGCCGTCAATAACTAAAGATAAAAAGATATTTTTAGTAGCTGTATCTATCACTAATTGCTTTAATGATTTTTTCATACTCTTCATCTCCTTTTATCAACAAATCTCTTGAATCATCATCGTTCACATTAATATTAATTGTTAAAATATTTTTAGGCAACATCTCTTCAATATAATTGTACCATTCAATAACGCTGATTCCATCACCGTAGATAAATTCATCTAATTCATAATCATAACCAGCATCTTCTAATCGATAGACATCCATATGATATAGAGGGTATTTACCTTGATATATTTTTAAAATGGTAAATGTTGGCGAATTTAAATTATCCTTAATCCCCAAATATTTAGACAAATATTTAGTAAAAGTTGTCTTACCAGCTCCCAAATCACCAGTAAGCCCAATAATCATTCCACCAAACACATTATCAGATATAATTGCAGCTAACTTTTCAGTATCTGCCATAGTTTTCAATTTAACATTTATTTCCAAAACTACACACTCTTTTCTAATATTTATTATAGTAAAATTATATCACAAAATCTCTAAAAACCAATTAATTTCATTGTGTATATCCATTTTTTAGTTTAATCTTAAATTATAGGTATTACAATAAAACTTTATTATGTTATAATAAAAAATAAAGATTTAGATAAATATGAGGAGTGCTCTATGTTTTTAATTGTCCACAATCCCTTATCTAGTAATAAAAAATCTAAAAAAACTACTTTGAAATATGTGAAATTTTTCAAAAAAAACAATTTAAGTTTTAAACTTCGATCAACACTAAAAATAAAAAATTTAGAAGTTTTTTTAGACAAAAACCCTGAAATAACTGATATTTTATATTTAGGCGGAGATGGTTCAATAAATCATCTTATTAACAGCGTAGACATTACGAAGATATCTCAGACAATTTATCTTGGCAAAAGTGGATCAGGTAATGATTTTTTAAGAAGTTTAAAAAAATATAAGAAGGCAGACATAACAATTGGTGAAGCCGTAACCAATATCGGTAGCACAAAATTCATAAATGGTTGCGGATTGGGTTTTGACGGTTTAGTTTGTCATTATGTAAACAATGACAAAAAAAAGGGCAAACTCTCTTATTTCCTTAATGTATTCCGCTCCATAATAAATTATAAACCAGTGGAAATTGAATTAACAGTTGATGGAAAAATCTATAATTATAAAAAAGTTTTTGTATCAGCCATTCAAAACGGTAAATATTTTGGCGGTGGAATGAAGGTAACTCCAAACGCAGATCCTCGTGATGATGAGTATATAATTTGCATCGCTCACAACTTATCAAAATTATTATTGCAGTTGGTTCTTGTAACAATCTATCCAGGTTGGCATCGATTGCTAAAAAGACGCGTTGCTTTCCTAAAAGGAAAAAATATTAAAATCACTCACCCTTTAGAAACTTATTTCCAAGCCGATGGAGAAGTCATGGGCAATATAAATCAAGTAGAAATTAAAGTTGTTCAAAAACGAGAATTTATAGCTTTTGATAAAAAAGATTTTAAAAATAGATTAGCCACAAAATAGTGGCTAATTTTTTTTATAATTTTTTTTCTAAATCCGATTTTAACTTTTCAAAACCAGGTTTGCCTAGCAAGGCAAACATATTCTTTTTATAAGCTTCTACACCAGGTTGATTAAAGGGATTTACTCCTAATAAATAACCACTAATACCAACAGCTAATTCGAAAAAGTAAACAAGATAACCAAAGGTGAAAGGTGATATTTTAGAAACATTTATTATAATGTTCGGTACGCCTCCGTCTTTGTGTGCTAAAAGAGTTCCTTGTAAAGCTTTCTTGTTTACGAAGTCTAAACCTTTATGTTTTAGGTAATTTAAGCCATCTAAATCATCATCGTTTTCTTCAATAAATATATCTTTTTCTGGATTTTCAATATTTATAACCGTTTCAAACATCAATCTTTTACCATCTTGGATATACTGACCCAATGAATGTAAATCTGTTGAGAAAGATGCGCTTGCTACAAACAATCCTTTATGATCTTTTCCTTCTGACTCACCAAATAATTGTTTCCACCATTCGGAAAAGAAATTTAATTTAGTTTCATAATTAACTAACATTTCAACTTTGTAATTTTTTCTGTACAATAGATTTCTTAAAGCAACATACATATGCACATCATTTTTGAAAATATTATACTTATCATAAGCTTTTCTAGCAGCTCTAGCTCCTAATATCATCTGTTTAATATTAATCCCGCTCGCTGCTATCGGTAACAATCCTACTGGTGTTAAAACTGAAAATCTTCCGCCGATATCATCAGGTACTACAAATGTTTTATAATTATTTTCTGTAGCTAATTGCCTTAAAGCACCCTTACTTTTATCGGTAGTCGCAAATATTCTTTCTGAAGCTTCATTTTCGCCATATTTATCTTCTAATAATTTTTTTAATACTCTAAATGCAATTGCTGGTTCAGTTGTAGTTCCTGATTTAGAAATCACATTTATGGAAAAATCTTTGTTGCTCAAATAATCAACTAATTCATTTAGGTAAGTGCTTGACATATTATGTCCGGCAAACAATACTTCAATGTTTTTTCTTTTTGGAAAGTATGGTTTTAAATATTCAAGAGCGGCTTTAGCCCCCAAATATGAGCCTCCTATCCCCACAACAACCAAAATTTTTGATTGTTTTCTAATTTTTCTAGCAACTTCGTTTATTTCATTAATTTCATCTTCACTAATTCTTTCTGGTAAATCCAACCAGCCAAGATATTCTTTTCCTAAACCCGTTTTATTTTCAAGTTGTTTTCTTGCTGCTTTAATCTCTTTATTGATTCTTTCAAGATCATCTTGATTAACAAACGGCATAGCATATCGATAATCTAAATTTAGATGTTTATTCATACATTGTCCTCCTAATTAACAAATATAATTATAACATAGAAATATTAATTTTGTTTTTACCAATCTTTAATATGCAACCATTTACCTTAAAAAAAAGAAATTCAAATTTATAAATTTGAATTACTCTTTTTTAATCATTGTCTTTTTGATACTTTTCTACCCAAGCTTTCAATTGAGTTTCAAAAGGTTTGAATCCAGTTGTTACTTCGGTAGATTCTCTTTTTTTACGTCTTGTCTTATTTTGGGTTTTATAACTTAAGCTAATTTTGTTGTCTTCAACCTTAATTACTTCTAAAGTTACTTCATCCCCGACACTAAGATAGTCTTCTATACTTCTTACATAACCATCGCTTATCTCTGAAATATGGACTAATCCATCAATTTCATCATTAATTTTTACAAATGCACCATATGGTTTGATATTAGTAATCCGACCTTTGACGATGTCACCTTGTTTCATATTTAACACCCCTCAAAGAAACTGTAAATATTATAACACATATCGACTTTTTTTCAAGTAATACATTCTTATGGTTAAACAATAAAAAAGACTAACCTTTCGGTTAATCTTTATCTCCGACTGCATTATGAGCTATAGAACTTGCAGCCGCTGCCGCTATAGCTCCAATAATATCATCCATAAAAGTGTGGCATTTACCTGATTCTTTACCAATTTTATCCAGCTCACCAATAATTCCTGGTTTTACTTTATCTACATAACCAAAATTTGTTAATCCAATCGAACCATAAACATTAGTGATTGACAAAACTAAAATCTCATCAATACCATATAAAGGGTTATCTTCGCTAATTAATGTTTGAAGCGGTTCTGATAACATGTTTTTTTCAGCTAACATATCCAACTCAACACCTGTAAGTATTGCATTTTGAACTTCTCTTTTATCTAAAACGCGATTTACAGCATCTAAACAAAGTTCTTTAGTTATATTTGGGACATATTTTTTTTGCAAATCATAAACAATCTCAACGATATCAGCTAAATTTACACCTCTTTTATCAAAAAGATTAATGCAAATCTCTTTCATTCTCTTTTGTTTTTCTACCATATATGTTCAACTCCAATCACTCCAGGGACTCTCTCTAGAAGCGTATCTTCAATTAACTCAGACATTGTGGAGTCAAAGCCAGCGCAACCGACACAAGCCCCTTGCAACTTAACATAGACTATCCCGTCTTCAAACTTGACAAATTCAATATCGCCGCCATCTCTATTTATGTATGGTCTAATTAATTTAATAACTTCTTTAATTTCTATAATAATTTCATCATAATTCATTTATATACCCACCTTTTAATCTTCGAATTTTTTATTTTTATCATAATTTGGATTCTTCAAAATATAATAAGCGCAATTTGGAGCGCATGATTCCATAACATAATCTGGTATCATCTGATAATTATCATCTGTAAATCCTTTAAGCCTCAACAAACCGCCAGAGTAATCTCCGACAATATAAGGAAAAATGTCAAAAAAATCAACGTATTTTTTATTAAAATCGTCTAAAACAAAAGCTTCTCGATAATTTTTAATAATCTCAAATTCCCCGTGAACTGATTCGATCATAACTTATCACTCCTAGCATAACTATTTTATCATATTTATTTTATTTTGCTAAATATATTCACTTAAAAATAAAACTAAGAGATTCACTCTTAGTTAATTTAATCTAACATGTAATCTGATTTTTCTAAAACAACAACCGCTTCACAAATTAAACCTTCTTCTCTACCAACGAAATCCATACCTTCAAATGTAGTAGCTTTTACAGAAACAATATTAACTTGGCAATTCAAGATTCTTGCTATATTTTCTCGCATATCTTTAATATAAGGTCTAATTTTTGGCTTTTCTAAAGAAACCATAGTGTCTAAATTAGATATTTCATAGCCTTTAGAATTAACATAATCAAAAACTTCTTTTAAAATTAATTCAGAATCATAATCTTTATATTTCGGATCATCATCAGGGAAAAACTTTCCTAAATCTCCTAATGCTAAAGCTCCTAGCATCGCTTCTGCAATCGCGTGCAATAAACAATCGCCGTCAGAATAACCTACACAACCTTTATAATGAGGAATTTCAATTCCACCTAAAATAAATTTGGACCCCTCTTTTAAAGGATGTACATCTTTTGAAAAACCTATTTTGATCATAATATTGCCTCCAATATTCTAATGTCTAATTCTGTAGTAAGTTTAATGTTTAATTCATTTCCTTCTATTATTATAACATCTTCTTTAAGTTCTTGCATATACAAACTTGCATCATCCGTATACACATTTTCATTCTCCATAGCTAATTCATAAGCTCTAATTATCTTGTTTGTTTGAAAAGCTTGCGGAGTTTGTAAGAACACATATTCTTCCCTGTTCACATATCTATTCAATTTATTAAATGATTGTTTAGCAATAGAATCTTTAACTTTTTTGGCTAAAACACAAGCATTAGTCCTAACAGTTTCTTTCAAACTATCAATATTTTTCTTATCTATATAAGGTCTAGCTCCATCATGAATCATCACATATTTATTTGTGACTTTCTTTAATCCTTTATAAACACTATCACTTCTAGTAATTCCACCAAGCGTTATTATAACATTTTTTCTAGATAAAAGTTCTTTAACTTGTAAGATATCCTTTTGATTAGCAACTACAATAATTTCAGTAAAATTAGGATCCTTTAAGAAAAAATCAACGGAATACTCCAAAACTGTTTTCTCATTTATTTCATAAAAAACTTTATTGTATCCCAAGTTAACTCTCACACCTCTACCGGCCGCTAATATTATTACCGAATACATCCTAACCTCCAAAGATTGAATAGTTTTGTTTGTTATTTCTAATTGCTTCTTCTAAAGCTTTATTGCTTAAACTGATAAACTCACTAATTTCAACGTTTTGCCATGGATCATTTTTTATAATACCGATGTTAGGATAAACTATTTGCAAAATACCGCCAATATTAATTCTGACATTTATTAAATCGCCGCCACTGACCAATGCTCTATGCAAATTAGCATATCGTTGTTCGTCATCAATAATAACCGCAAATTGAATCCCCGTTATTCTAAATATGCTCTTATTTTCTCTAGCATAATGAAACTTCATTTGTTTTATATACTCGGCTATCATCAAATTACCGACATCCCTACCGAAACGCTTGTTGATATCAGGTATATTAGTTAAATGCATCATCGCTAAATAAAATGTTTTCTTTTCTTTTCTCATCAAAGCGATTTGATTTGTTAAATCATCTTCATTAGGTAATGAATCAACTATTTCAATTGATGTCCGCGGGTATAATTTAATATCAATCTTTTTTATTACAGATAATAAATGCTCGACATTATTATGAGTAAATATTTTGCCTTTTTCTTCAACCCAAGTATAAGTGTTACCAACGTTCAAACGATACTTTTGTTCAAACTCAGGAATTTTTCTACCAACTTTTTTCAACGCTTGTTGATAAGAAGATTTATCTTCAGGATGAAAGTATTCTAAATATTCCTCTATGGTCATCTGTGGATTTTTGTGTTTAATTATATTTAAGATTTCGTCTGTCATAAATAATCCATTTTTATCATCATCATAGAATATTAAACCGTCATTTAACAAGCTTATCGTATTTATAAATCTTTTTCTTAATAAGTCCGAAGAATCCCTTGTTTTTTCTAACTCCTTTTCGAGTTCAAAAAAATCATAGTCAGTAAGATTTTGAGTTATCTTTATCTTGTTTTTGTAATTAACCGCCAAAACAACTACTATTAAGTATAAATAGTAGCTTACATAATCTCCTAAATTAAATCCGCTGGAAAAAACTAACAGATTACTAAAGAACTCCGCTATTACGAATATACCTACTGTTAAAATTGTAATAACTAATTTCCAAATCTTCAATTTTTTATAGATTAGCGTACTTAATAAGAATAATAAAATTATAAGAGTTATCGAAATGTAATTTATATAAAGCATAACTGTCTCCTGATAATTAAATTAAAGATATCAAACAAATTATAACATAAACAAAAATATATTTCTATGCGCAAAAAAATAAAGCGCATCAATGCGCTTTAATTAATTTTTAAAAACTTTTCAAAGTAAAGATTCAATGTCTCTTTACTAATATTATATTCTATTTCTTTATTAACTGTAATACTAACATGCCCAGTTTCTTCAGAAACAATTATCGTAAAAGCATCACTTTGTTCACTGATTCCAATTGCGGCTCTATGTCTTGTTCCATAGTGCATCGGTAAATCCGTTCTTTTAGTTGAAGGATAATAGGCTTTAGCACACAATATCTTATTACCTCTAATAATTACAGCACCATCATGTAACGGAGTATTAGGAATGAAAATTGATGTTAACAATTCTTTTGATACATCAGCGTTAAGCAACATTGCTTTGTTAATAATCTTTGATAAGTCTGTTTTTCTTTCAACTGTTATCAAAGCTCCTATCTTATTTTTTGATAAATAATCCACTGAACGATACAAAATATCAGCTAAATCATTATTTACAACCATAGTTTTTTCTTTTGTTACTTTGATTCCTGTCTTTTTTGCTAGTTTAGAGAAATCTTCAGTAAATATCATAAAAAGAAAATAAACCAATGGTAAATAAATCAAAATATTTAGCCACAAATTTGATACATTCGTTAGAGCATCAACTATCAAAAAATAAAGACTCAATGCAGCAAATCCAATAAATAATAATTTAGATATACCCGCTCTGATGAATGTCAATTTTGTTTCTAATAATAAAACAAAAATTGCAAAAAGATATGAAATTATAATTATTAAACCGTAGTTTGTCATAATTTTTTACTCCTAATTATATTATAAACCTATTATCAATAATTTAAACTGCTTTTTTAATATCAGTTTTTTTGAAAATGAAATCTAGAACAAAATAAGCTACCGGAATCAATATCGCCGAAGCCATAAATGGTGCAATATATTCTGTAATTGGATAAACTGCATAATCTAAACCAATCCAATTTAAGATTATATAATCAAATAACCAAGTCAATAAACTGCTTATTAACCATCTGCTTAAAAATGTTAAAAAAACAACAGAAAATTGTGTTGCATTCTTATTTTCGGGCTTAAATGTGAAGTAGGCGTTAGCAAAATATGAAAAAACTGAAGCTACTACAAAAGCGACACTATTAGCGAAAAAAGCACCCGCAAAAAAACTATCAACCGCTTCATCCCTAATCGGAGTATAAACAGCCCAGTGAATAAGCGTGTTTAATAAGCCTATCATTCCAAAAATTAAAAACTTTTTCGTTAAAAAATTATTTCTTATGAAATTCCAAATTTTAGCCAATCTCAATATCCTCCGACATTTCCTCAACCAAGTAAATGGGGCGATTTAAAACCTGTTTGCGATTTGAATAAAGCAAATAGAATATTACATATGTAAAAATACTTAAAATTATAATTAAAAAACTAAGATGTAACAAAATTATCAAGGCCTGTCTATCTATGACATTTGTAAAATAAAGAATTATATCGGCAATCATAATTCCTAACCCCATAAAGAACATGAATATCGGCAAAACTAATAAAATAGTCGAGAATTGATTCATTCCATTAAAAGCATATTTAACTAAACTTTTAAAACTCCAAGAACTTTTTCCATATTTTCTTGGTATAAAATCATATTCAATGCATTTTCTTGAATAACCGACCCAAGAAAATATACCTTTAATAAAACGATAATTATCTTTAATCTTCAAAAAAGCATCGATTACTATTTTATCCAGTAATTGAAAATCTTTAGCTCCGTTGTCTAAAGGTCTTTCTGTATAAGCGTTATAAATTTTATAAAACAGATTAGCAAACAATGTTCTTAATTTTGGCTCGCCTTTTCTTGATTTACTTTTTGTGTAAACAATCTTATATCCTTGGCGATGATATTCAACCATGTCTTTGATTAAACTAGGTGGTTGTTGGAGATCGCAATCGATAATGATAACAAAATCTTTATCTTTTGAACTCTCTAAACCTGCATGCATAGCCGCTTCTTTTCCGAAATTTCTTGATAAAGACATATATTTAACGTTTTTGTCAATTTTCGTCAATTTGATTATTTCATCTAAGGTGTTATCTTTAGATCCATCATTAACAAACAAGATATCAAAATTAATATCATCATATTTTAAATATTTAATTGCTTCATCATAGAATAACTTAATGTTTTTTTCTTCATTAAATGACGGAACTATCAATCTCGCTTTTTTCATTTTTACTACCTCTTATTTTTTTAATTACAATCGGCAAAACAAATATCAGTAAATATACGGTTGTTGACCCTAAAGTAATATATAAACCATAATCAATATTTTTAGGAACAAACTTCATACTAAGATTTACCTCTTGAGTACCTTTTGGTATTACTATTCCTAAAAAACCACCGCTAACACTTATTGTATCATAAGTTTCAGCTGTTGTGAATTGCCACTCTTCGGAATAAGTCACCGGAACAACAATAATTTGATCTTTTGTTGTCGTATTTATATTATTATAGCTTAAATTAATTTTACCATTTTTAATAGTTAAGTATTTATCGATAATATGATTTTGTGATATCAAATTTTCGTGATCAATTTCATCTTCATACAAATATCTTAATCTAGTATTAAATAAATCAGATATTTTATACATTTGGGAAGTTTTAAAAATGTATATTTTATCTAATTTTGTATCAAAATTAATATACCCATCTAAAATTTCATACATATTCCCATTTTCATCTTCTGCAAATATTCGGTCTAATCCTTTAGATACCGACATTTCAAATATAGCATGTCCGTTTTCATTTAAAAATTCAGGTTTTGAAGATAAGTCGTAAACCAAATAAGCTGCTCTGTTTATCGCTCTTTCAACCCGCAATTTTAAAGTCGGAGCGTAATTAAAGTTTTCATTTTTCTCAATAAATAATTTTACTGGTTTGTTGTTGAATTCACATTTTATATGATATTGAACTTTACTGTCGCTTTCAGTTTGATCTGGGCTCAAATCATATAATCTACATAATTGTTTTGAACCATCCTCAAATTCAACAAAAACACCTTCAGGGCTAAAATCACTAATCTTTAAGTCCGGAGTAAAAAATTTAATGTAAAGTGCTCCTGAATAAAAATTGACATCTAATTCATTTTGATCATATACATAATAAGTTTTTTCAATATCGTCATTTACACCTGTATTAATAGTCTCTATACCATTTATAAGATTATATGCAGATATTGAAGCTGAAACTCCATAGTCAGGATCTTCTAAATAATTTAAGTCATAACTTGACATGTCATAACCTTTTTCTGGATCGATTATAGCAGCCATAACAAAAGTTTGTTGTCTAAGTAAATTAGAATTTAATTCTTTCAAACTGTTTCTAATTATGTCATCTTCATCTTCAGAATAAAAATATGTATCGAAAACATAAAAATCTTCAGAATATTTCATCTCATATAAAGCAAACATTCCTTCTTCAGCAATTAAGCTGAAATATTCATCATCAAATTGATAATCATATTCGTTGTCAACTAAAATATATTTATACCCAAGAAAATGATTTATATAATATCCAAAGAAGTTCATCTTGTTTTTCGATTGAGCTTCAGTCGAATTAAAAATCATTTGCCCAATTCCATTTGTTTCTGCGTCGGTCCAAGAATGGAATATATGAGTGTTTGTCGGATAAGATGACATCCGATTATAATTTGTTTTTTCTACATCGAATCTAGCTGTATCAACATACACACGATAAAAGTCTTCATCATCCAAATTATTTTCTAAAAACTCATCAATGCTATGCATCGTTTCAAAAGTATCAATTTTATTAGAAATTGCAAAAGGGCCAGAATAGATATATCCAATAGCTATTACAATCTCTACCCATAAGAACCATTTGATTACCGTAAACTTCTTTAACCATCCAAACACCAATAATGCTAGAAGGAAAATTATTGAAATACCGATTAAAACAGTATCAGCCGTCAATGTAAGTCTTCCGGCGTAGTGAGTATTAATGTTCAACATTTTTATATAATAATATAATAAATAACCAGCGTTTATTAAAAGAATACTAATAGTAATGGTTAGATATTTCATCTTAACTTTTTCAAAACCATGATTATCAAAAACATGAGCTAAAGCCATAACTTGAATTAAAGGAATTAAGTTAATCCATCTTGTATAAGGTTTTTCAAAAGTCCCAGAAAAAACATACGAGAAAAACGGAAAAATCATAAAAATCAAGGCGATTAAAAAAGTATATTTATAAACTCTACTTATCTTATCTTTGCTAAAAAAGATATAACTCATATAAACAAAGCCGACAACTGTAATATATAAAGAAATATGCTCTAAACCATAATCATTTTCAAACCCATAAAATCCTACTGGTTTTTGTTCCGCTATAATTTTTGCCAGATAACGCAAATATATGTTAGGTTGAAATAATTCCAATTCATATGATCCGATATTTATTATCCAGGCATTAAAACTAACTGTCGGGCGATAAGTTTGTTCAATAATAAAAGTAATTGAAGGTAAAAGTACAACGGATGCCATTAAAACGCCCAAAAGTAAAGAGCCTAAAAAGATTAGACCTTCTTTTAATAATATTAATAGATTAAATTTATTGTATTTGAAATACTCAATTAAAAAAGCGAATGCTGTAAAAGCCAGTAACATATATGCCAAATAAAAATTATAAAAAATAATTATAAAAGCATATAAAGGAACCATCCAACGTTTTTTATTAAAAAAGTAATGAATAACAATTAACGCTAAAGGTGCATAAAATATGATTGAAAGAAAAGCTGGAAAAGCCATGTAACTAACCATACCGCCACTAACTAAATAGAATATGCTCATCCAAAATATTGTTCGATTATTCATATGTTTCAAATGAAAATAATAAGCAAGCGCCATAACACCAGCGAATATTTTTAATAATTCAGTAATTGAGAACGCAATTTCTGTTGGCATTACATAACTTAAAAAGTAAGTTATAAAGGTAAACACGTCTAGTGGGATATAATATAAATCAGAAAAGAATGAAGCTCCAAAGTAATTGTTAGTATTGAAGAATGATATTGATCCATCTTTAATTGAAGCTACAAAATCAACCATTATCGAATAATATTGCAAGATATCATCCGAAAAATTAGTATAAAAACTATTATTAATCAAAATAGCTGAAACTTGAACTAAAAATAAAATTGTAAAAATAAATAGCGCTGTAAATTTAAAAGTCTTCTTTCTGCTAGCAAAGCATGAAGAGAAGAAATTTTCAAAAGATTCCCTAATTTTTTTTACTTTTTTCTTTAAAAACATGAAATAAACTCCTAAATGTAAACGTTCTT
>JAVEVN010000119.1:0-3429 GCA_034005025.1 Candidatus Izemoplasmatales bacterium
TAATTAACAAAAACATAAAATTGAAACATCATGTGGCATGGCGGTAAAGCCATATCTTTTATTCTAGGTGGGTTCCATGCAGAAACAATTAGTCTTCTGCTATTAGGATTTGTCTTAATTTCATTGATGATGTTTTTCAGTTGATCAAAACCCTCAAAATTCCGCCACTGTTCACCATAAACAGGACCTAGATTACCATGTTTTTTAGCGAATTTTTCATCTTCTTTGATTTTTTTAATGAATTCATCTTGTGTTTCACCATTAAAGTCGAAACTTTTAGTGAAATTCTGATAAGGCCATTCATTCCAAATTCTCACATTATTGTCAACCAAATATTTAATGTTGGTATCGCCTTGAATAAACCATAATAATTCATGAACTATCGATTTAAAATGAACTTTTTTTGTTGTAAGTAAAGGAAATCCTTTTGTTAAATCAAAGCGCATTTGATATCCAAAAGTAGAGATAATACCTGTATTTGTACGGTCGGATTTCTCCTTTCCGTTATTTAAGATGTGTTGTAAAAAATTTAAGTATTCTCTCATATTCATTCAATAATTAATTTAAGCTTAATTATTGGTCCTCCTAACTAGTTTATTCTTATAAAAATTATATCATATTTTTTAATATAACCAAGTTTAAAAGAAAAAATAAGTGCCTGTTTGGCACTTATTCCTCATCATTAGGATTTTTACTAATAAATGTAATTTTCTCGACTACTATTTCTGGATAAGAAAAGATTGTCTTTGCTTCTTGAGTGAAATTTTTTTGTTGTAATCTAGCTTTTATTCCGACAGTATATCCTTTCTTGCAATAACTGACTGTTGCTTCAGCTATACCTGACCAAAGGGTACATTTGAAGAAGTCAGTTTCATATTGATTGGATTCTCCGCTTTTAAAACTTCTTTTGACTGCGAGATTAATAGTTGAAACTTTCATGCCACTATCCAAAACTGTAAGTTCAGGATCACTAACTAGCCTTCCGACTAGAATAACTTGATTCATCATATTTCCTCCTTAATTTCATTAATTATATCAATAATGATTAGAATATAATAAATCAGTAAATAACGTTACTATAGCTTTATAATTACAGTATTAACCGCTTATTTATAAAAAAAGACAAGACTTTTGAAGTTATTAGTCTTATCTTATTAACATTTATAAAAAATGATATGATTCTATTAAAATTTAAATAATTTTTAATAATTACCTTTATCAGCAAAAGCCACACAAGCTTTTAAGGCTCTTTGCCAATTTTTATAAAGTTCTTTTCTTTTTACTTCCGTCATATCCGGCAAGAAAGTTTGATCAATAATCCATTTAGCTTTTATTTTTTCTTTATCCCATAACCCTATGCCAATACCAGCTAAATAGCAAGCCCCTAAAGCGGTAGTTTCATTTATCTTTGGACGATATATTTTGCAATTTAAGATATCGGATTGGAACTCCATCAAGAAGTCGTTTTTAGCAGCTCCACCATCTACTTTAAGAGAACTTAAGGAAATATCAGCTTCTTTTTCCATCAATTCCACAACATCTTTTGTTTGATATGCGATAGCTTCCAAAGCTGATCTAGCAATATGGTTTTTTGTTACACCTCTTGTTAAACCGAAGAAACTACCTCTAGCATCTTCTTCCCAATAAGGTGTACCAAGTCCTACAAATGCCGGAACGAAATAAACGCCTAAATTCCCCTTGGTTTTTCTCGCTAAGTCTTCTGATTCAGCCGCTGTTTCAATTATGCCTAACCCATCTCTAAGCCATTGGATTGCACTTCCAGCCACGAATATACTTCCTTCTAAAGCATATTCTATTACTCCATCTACACCCCAAGCAATTGTTGTTAATAAGCCGCTATTTGATTTTTTAGCTTCTATACCAGTATTCATCAAAAGAAAGCATCCAGTACCGTATGTATTTTTAACGTCCCCAGGATTAAAACAAGTCTGACCGAAAAGTGCAGCTTGTTGATCTCCGGCAATGCCTGAAATTGGAATCTTTTTACCTAATACGCCTTCATCGCTATAAGCATTAATCCCTGATGAATTAACAACTTCCGGTAAGATGTTTTTCGGAATATCAAGTATTCTTAAAAGTTCATCATCCCATTTTAAATCATAAATATTATATATCAATGTTCTTGAAGCATTAGAGTAATCGGTAATGTGATATTTTCCCTTACTTAATTTCCATATTAACCAAGAGTCGATGGTTCCAAAAGCAAGGCGATTTTCTTTAGCTAAATCTCTAGCATTTTTAACATTATCCAAAAGCCATTTAATCTTCGTTCCTGAAAAATATGGATTTATTAAAAGGCCTGTTTTCTTTTTAAATAACTCTTGATAGCCATTATCAATCAATTCATCACAAATTGGTTTTGTTTGAGAAGATTGCCATACTATCGCTTTATAAAGAGGCTTATCAGTTGTTTTATCCCATATAACCGTTGTTTCTCTTTGGTTAGTAATACCAATAGCGTTAATATCATTTATTGTCAATTTCGCTTTGATAAGAGCTTTTTCCAAACAAAACTCTACACTTTCCCAAATCTCATCAGCATCATGCAAGACATAACCTGGTTTCGGAAAATATTGTTTGAATTCCTTCTGATGAAAACCAACTATTAAACCTTCTTGATTAAAAATAATTACTCTTGATGAGGTTGTACCTTGATCTATCGCTAAAATATGTTTATTCATCACATACCTCCGTTATTTATTATAGCAAATCGTCTTTAAAAATTAAATCTATAATGATATAATTACCATAAATAAAGCAATTATTAATTGGAGGTAAAAAATGAAACAATTCACCTTAAAGGATTATCATGATAATCCGATTCATGTTTATGAATATTTACCGGATCAAGAAATAAAAGGCGTCATTCAAATTATCCATGGAGCTTCTGAGCATTTTGCTAGATATGGTTTGTTTTCTGAGTTCTTAACTAAAAACGGCTACGCTGTTTATGGCTGCGATATTATTGGTCACGGTTTATCAACAGATAACTTAAACTTTGTTCATTTTGCTGATAAAGATGGCGATCTCTTAGCTTATGAATCGGTTTTATTGGTCAAAGAATATATTGAAAAAACCCATCCTAATCATAAATACTATATTTTGGGTCATTCAATGGGAAGTTTCTTAACTAGAAAATTAATTTTAGATTTTCCAGAATTTTATGAAAAAGCCATTATTTCTGGAACAGCTTTTACTTCTAAATTGCTTGTAAATATCGGATGTTTCCTAACAAGAACTATCAGGCTCTTTAAAGGACCAAAATATGTTTCTAAATTAATCCAAGACATGTCTATCGATGCTAATCCTAAGAAAATGCGCAAAAAAGGCATTATCAAAGATATGGATGAAGAATGGTTAACAAGAGACAAAACTATTCAACAATACTATCATAACTCCAATATGTGC
>JAVEVN010000120.1:0-3395 GCA_034005025.1 Candidatus Izemoplasmatales bacterium
AAACTCTTCTGCGGTTTGATAAATCGCATTTTTTAGCTAAAAGCGGCTTTTCTTCAATCAGAATCTTCGCTAATTCTTCGGTTGTAAGTTCTTTATAAGTTTCAGAAGTATTATCATTTCTAACATTGCCTAAAAACTGATAATCGTAATAGATAGAATTTAAGTAAAGGCCACTACCGCCAACAATTATCGGAAGTTTATTTCGTGATTTTATTTCTGAGATCTTTTCTCTAACAAGTCTTTGATACTCGGCAACAGAAAAACTTTCTGTCGGCGATAAAATATCCAAAAGATGATGAGTAACGTCTTCTTTATTTTTAATCTTAGCCGTACCGATGTTTAAACCTTCGTAAAACTGCATGCTGTCGCCATTGATGATTTCACCGTTAAATTCTTTAGCTAGCGCTATACTTAATTTCGTTTTACCAGTAGCTGTCGGCCCGACAATCATAATTAAATCTAACATCATATCACCCGATTGAACCAATATTCAATCTGCCTGTTAGATAGACTGACGATAATCGGTCTGCCATGCGGACAGGTATATGGTCTTTTACATTCTCTTAAATCTTTTAAGAGTTGGTTAGCTTCAAGATTAGAGATATAATGGTTCGCTTTTAACGAATGTTTACAAGCTAATAGTTTAGCTAAATCATCGACCATAGCTTTTTGAGTTATCTCATCTTCAGAAATAAGTTTATCGATAATAGTTTCGGTATAAATTTCTTCATAATCTTTAGGAAACCAATTAGGTATAGCTTTTATTAAAATTTTATTATCGGCAATTTTTAACTTTAAACCAAAGTTTTCAACACTAGAAAGTTTATCTTCCAATTTAATAAGATTTTCATTAGAACTTTCGATGCTTAAAGGTGTTAATAGCTCGGTAATTTCTTGATTGGACAAAGACCATTTCTTAAGATATCTTTCATAGCGAATTCTTTCGGCTGCGGCATGTTGATCAAGCAAATAAAGTCCTTCTTCATTTTGAAAAATTAGATAAGTTCCGCTATATTGGCCGATATATTCCATATCGGGGATAATGGTCTTTTCGTTTTTTTTCTCTTCTTTGTTTTCACTTACAATATAGGTTTTTTCTTTCGTTTCAGAAGTTTTTTCTGAAAAATTAAACTTAGTTTGTTCATAGTCTTTTTCCGGAGATTGAATAACCTTGGTTATTTCCAGTTTTTCTTTCAAGATTTTTTTGATTAATTCTATTAGTTTTTCTTTTTCAGAAAATTTGATTTCTTGTTTTCTCGGATGGATATTTACATCGATTAAAAGCGGGTCTACTTCAATATAAATAACGGCGATCGGATAGCGATTTTTCGGTATCAATTGGTCATAGGCTTCGCTTATTGCACTTACGATATCCTTGTTTTGAATACTGCGGTTATTGACGATAATATTGATATAATTTCTAGAAGCGCGGTTGATAATCGGGTTAGTTGTATAACCGCTAATGCGATAATCACGATTTTTACTTTCAAAGTAGATTAAGTTCTTAGCTACTGTCACTCCATATATTTGGGCAATTATGTTAACAATAGAATCATTGTTGTTAGAGATAAAAATCTCTTTTTTGTCATTGGTTAACCTAAAACTAATCTTCGGATTTGCCAGAGCGAAACCATTGACTAAATTAACGATATTTCCGAGTTCATACTGTGGAGATTTTAAGTATTTAAATCTAGCGGGAGTGGAATAAAAGATTCGTGAAACTTCAATTCGTGTACCTTTATTTAAGGCAGCTTTTTTGCTTTCTATCAATTTGCCGTCTTCATAGACGATATTAATCGCTTGATTATCAAAAGCTGTGGTCAATTCAACTCTAGAAATAGCCGCTATTGAAGGTAAGGCTTCACCTCTAAATCCAAGCGATTGAATCCTAAAGAGATCGTTGACGTTTTTAATCTTTGAAGTCGCATGTCTTTCAAACGCTAAAAAAGCGTCACTTTCTTCCATGCCGGAACCGTTATCTGTGACTGTTATTTTTTTCATGCCTGATTCTAAAAGATCGATATCGATCTTTGTACTCGAAGCATCGATGGAATTTTCCACTAATTCTTTAACAATATTAGCTAGTTTTTCAACTACTTCACCAGCCGCAATCTTATTAGCGATATTAGCGTCTAATCTTTTGATTACTCCCATTATTATTCCTTATCAATTTTTTTGATTTCTTCAATTACATCATTTAAGACGTTTAGTGCAGATAGAGGCGTTAAACCATCGATGTCAAGACTCTTTATCTGATCGATTATTCCCTGATAACGCTCTTCTTGATTATCCTCTATAGCGATTGATTCCATATAGTTAAAAAGATCAATCGTCTGTGGTTTTATGATATTTTTCCCATGATTTTTTTCTAATTCATCGAGAATTTCTTGAGATCTTTTTAAGATTACTTTCGGCATATTTGCCAGTTTAGCAACATGAATACCATAACTCTTATCGGTCGGACCATCTTCAACTTTATGCAAGAAAACGATATTGCCTTTTTCTTCATAGGCTTTAACATGAACATTTCTTAAGAAAGATAGTTCATCTTCAAGATAGGTGAGTTCATGATAATGAGTAGAAAATAAGATTTTACATTTAATTTTATAATTAGCATACTCTATTATAGCTTGCGCTAAAGCCATACCGTCATAAGTTGCGGTACCTCGACCGATTTCATCGAATAAGATAAGTGAATTGTCAGTCGCGTTTTTAAGCGCATAATTAACTTCAAGCATCTCAACCATAAAGGTTGATTTACCTGTGGTTAAATCATCAGAAGCGCCGATTCTTGTGAATATTTGGTCAAAAATTGGTAGCGAAGCTTTTTCACAAGGTACAAAACATCCCATTTGGGCTAAGATGATTATCATCGCTGTTTGTCGCATATAAGTCGATTTACCAGACATGTTCGGTCCGGTGATTAACAAAATGTTATTTCCTTCATCCATTAAAAGTGAATTTTCAACAAAAACCTCATCGAGCAAGACTTCTACAACCGGATGACGACCATTGATAATCTCTAACTTTTTAGTCTCAGTTATCTCCGGTTTAATATAACGATTTGACATCGACACAACTGAAAAAGCGATAATCATATCGGTAAAAGCGATAATCTTAGCTAATTTTTGCAGATCATAAATTCTCTCTTTTACAAGTTCTCTAAGTTCTAAAAACAAATTGTATTCTAGTTCAACGATAGAATCTTCAGATCCTAAAATCAGAGCTTCTTTTTCTTTTAACTCTTTAGTGATGAATCTTTCTGAATTAGAAAGAGTTTGTTTTCTCTCATAACCAAACTCATCTTTAACCATGTCAATTTGGGATTTGGTAACTTCGATATAATAACCAAAAACGCGGTTATAACCAACTTTAAGTTTTTTGATGTTAGTTCG
>JAVEVN010000121.1:0-3391 GCA_034005025.1 Candidatus Izemoplasmatales bacterium
AAACATCACTTGCCGAATCCTTAGCTTATATTGCTGGGGCAATCGATAAGAAAGGTACTATTGAAAAGAAATCAACAGTTTCCGATTATACACCGGAGGAACAAAATAAACTAAGTTCTTTATCTACAGGTTTATTGCCAATTGAGTTTAAAGATATGAAAGTTAATATTTTAGACGCTCCTGGAGCGGATGAAATGATTGGTGACATTTCTCATTCTCTAGCTGTAGCTAATGCGGCTGTTCTAGTGGTTGATGCTTCAAGTGGTGTTGAAGTAGGAACTGAAAAAATGTGGTTAGAAATCAAGAAAAGAAACTTGCCAGCTATTATTTTCTTAAACAAAATGGATAAAGAAAATATTAAGTTTGAAGAAGTTTTAGAAGAAATCAGAACCAAACTAGGAAAACAAGCTGTGCCATTCTGTTTACCATTAGGAAAAAGCGATGATTTCAATGGATTTGCGGATATCGTGGAATTAAAAGCGAGAATTTATGATGGAAATGCTTGTATCGATGGTGAAATTTATCCTGATAAAATGGATAAAGTTGAATCTTTAAGACAAGACTTAATTGAAACTGTTGCTGGATCTGATGAAGAATTACTGGAAAAATATTTTGAAGGCGAAGAGCTTTCAATGGATGAAATCCGTACAGGTCTTCATAAATCAGTTTTAAACGGAGAAGCTGTTCCGGTGATGGTTGGTTCAGGATTAAAAGATATTGGAACATTAACTTTACTTCATATGATTCGTCAATATTTCCCTTCAGTAGCTGAAGGCAAAGGAATTGTTGGTAAAAATGAAAAAGGCGCTGAAATTACTAGAAATTATAAAGACGAAGAACCTTTCTCAGCTTTTGTGTTTAAGACTTTGATTGATCCATTTGTTGGAACAATCAATATTATGCAAATCAAATCAGGTACTTTACAAAAAGATCAAGAAGTGTATGTTTCTTCAAAAGAAGGAACTGAAAAAGCTTCTCAAGTGTTTACTTTATTAGGTAAAACACAAATAGTTATGGATTCATTCCACGCTGGAGATATCTGTGCTATGGCTAAAGTGGCTGATGTTAAAACTGGCAGTACTTTATCTGAAAAGAAAAATATAGTTATATATCCAGAAATTGCTTCACCAACACCAACGATGTATGTAGCTATTAAACCGGAAAACAAAAAGGACGAAGATAAATTATCTAACGCTTTAGCTAAACTTCAATTAGAAGACAATACGCTAGAAGTAGTTAGAAATAAAGAAACTTCTCAATTATTGATTGGTGGTCAAGGAATGATTCATCTTGGTTACATTATTGATAAGATGAAAAATATGTTTAAGGTAGCGCTTCAATCAGAAGATCAACGTATCGTTTATCGCGAAACTATTAAACAAACCGCTACTGCTGACGGTAGATATATCAAACAGTCTGGTGGATCAGGTTATTATGGTGTAGTTGTAATGAGATTTGAACCAACCGATGCTGATTATGAATTCGCAGAAGAAATTTTTGGTGGTGCTGTTCCTAGAGGTTACTTCCCAGCTGTTGATAAAGGTCTTCAAGAAACTTTAGAACACGGTGTTTTAGCTGGATTCCCTGTTATTGGCGTTAAAGGCGTTTTAATAGATGGTAAATATCATGCAGTTGATTCTAATGAATTAGCATTCAAAATGGCTGCTTCTATAGCTTTCAAGGAAGCTTGCAAATCAGCTAAACCAACAATTTTAGAACCAATTCATAAACTACAAATTACTATCAAAGATGAATATCTTGGCGATGTATTAGGAGACATTAATAAAAGAAGAGGTAGAGTTTTAGGTATGGAACCTTCTGTTGAAGGTTATCAAATGGTTGTGGCTGAAGCTCCAGAAGCAGAAATTACTAAATACACAATTGACCTAAAAGCGATGACTCAAGGTTCAGGAACATTCTCAAGAGAGTTTATCAGATATGAAGAAGTACCTGGAAACTTAATCGATAAAATCGTTGAAGAACATAAAAAATACGTAGAAGAACATAAATAAAATGTTATGGAGACTTGTTTTCAAGTCTCCATTTTTCTTGACAAGAAATAAAAACGGTGATAAAGTATTATGTGTGATAGAGTAATTTATTAAGTGAGGGTAATTATAATGGAAAAAATCGGAATTTTAATTGACAGCACAACCTTAACTAGAAAAGAAATCATGCAATATGATTTTATTAAAGTTGCAAATTTAAAAGTAATAATTGATGAAAAAGAATTTTACGAAAAAGATTTATCTAAAGAAGACATGGAAAATTATCTTAAACAATCTCATAAAATGATGACTTCTCAACCTTCTCCTCAAGATTTTGTTGATTTGATGACGGAATTTGAAAAAGAAAACTACACACATGTCTTAGTTGTGGTTTTATCAGAACAAATAAGCGGTACTTATCAATCAGCTTTAGTGGCTAAAACGATGATGGAAGAAACAAAACTTACAATAGATGTTCATTCCCCACAAACCGCATCATTTGGGATAGCGAATGGTATGGAAATAATATGTGAAAATGTTAAAAATGGAGTCAGGTACAATGAAATCATTGATTTGTATTATAAAGTTTTCGCTGAACCTTTAGTAACATTTACATTAGGTGATTTAATGCATCTCTTTAGAGGCGGAAGGCTTAGTAGAATTTCTGCTTTAATCGGTAAGATTTTAAGAATTAAACCAATCATTGAAATGCTTGAAGGAAAGTTGGAATTGGTTAAGAAAACAAGAACCAATAATGCGTGTTTAGAATTCTTTTTTGAAAAAATTGATTATTACGCAAATAAATATGAAAATGTTTATGTTGATATAATCGATTTAAATGATGAACAATGGTCTCAAAAAATCGAAGATTATGTGGTAGAAAAATATCCAAAAGCTAAAATAACTAGAACAAACTATGTGAGCCCAGTATTTTATGTTCATTTAGGAAATAAAGGCTTTGGTATAGCGATAGTAGCTTACTAAAAATTTAGGAATTTTCAGGATTTTACTGGAAATTTCTTTTTTTTAATTTCAAATAATAATTCTTGACAAATTACCTATGTTTTAGTAAACTAGTAGTTGCGAAAATATATGGCGATTGTGGCGAAGGGGTTAACGCATCGGATTGTGGCTCCGACATTCGTGGGTTCGAGTCCCATCAGTCGCCCCAATTACTTTAAAAACAATGGGCTATGGCCAAGTGGTTAAGGCATCGGACTTTGACTCCGAGATCGGTAGTTCAAATCTACCTAGCCCAGCCATTTTTTTAGACCCGCTAGCTCAGTCGGTAGAGCATTTGACTTTTAATCAAAGGGTCAGGCGTTCGAATCGCCTGCGGGTCACCATCTTTTTGCGGGCGTGGCGAAATTGGCAGACGCGCTAGACTTAGGATCTAGTTCTTA
>JAVEVN010000122.1:0-3367 GCA_034005025.1 Candidatus Izemoplasmatales bacterium
AGCTGGGAAGTAACCTCTAGGAACAGCTCAACCGAAAATCTCTTCAGAGAATTCATATTCTGCATCTGTTGGTTCAAATCTCATGACAACTACACCATAATAACCTGATCCACCAGATTGTTTGATATATCTACCTTCAGCAGTAGCGGTTTGTTTAATAGTTTCGCGATAAACTATACGTTGATCTTCTGATTGAAGCGCTACCTTAAACATATTTTTCATCTTATCAATAATGTAACCAAGATGAATCATTCCTTGACCACCAATCAACAATTGGGATGTTTCTTTATTTCTAACTACTTCTAATGTATTATCTTCTAATTGAAGTTTAGCTAAAGCGTTAGATAATTTATCTTCATCTTTTTTATTTTCCGGTTTAATAGCCACATACATAGTAGGTGTTGGTGAAGCTATTTCTGGATATATTACTATATTTTTCTTTTCAGATAAAGTACTACCAGTCTTAACATCAGCTACTTTAGCCATAGCGCAGATGTCTCCAGCGTGGAATACGTCCATAGCTATTTGGTTTTTACCTAATAAAGTAAAGACTTGAGAAGCTTTTTCAGTTCCTTCTTTTGAAGAAACATATACTTCTTGATCTTTATGTAAAGTACCTGATTTAATTTGCATAATATTGATTGTTCCAACAAATGGGTCAATCAAAGTCTTAAATACAAAAGCTGAGAAAGGTTCTTCGTCTTTATAGTTTCTAGTAACTTCAACATCTTTTTCATTTTTACCAACTATTCCTTTGCCTTCAGCTACTGAAGGGAAATATTGGCGAATCATATGAAGTAAAGTCAAAGTTCCAACGTCTTTTAATCCTGATCCAACCATTACTGGCACAGCTTCTCCGTTTAAAACAGATTTATGAAGACCTGTACGAATTTCATCCATTGTTAGTTCTTCGCCTTCAAAATATTTTTCCAGTAATTCTTCGTCAGATCCAGCAACAGTTTCAATTAAGTCTTGTCTTAAAGATTCAACCTTATCCATTTTATCAGGATAGATTTCGCCGTCTATACAAGCATTTCCATCATAAATTCTCGCTTTTAATTCAACAATATCCGCAAATCCATTGAAATCATCACTTTTTCCTAATGGTAAGCAGAATGGAACAGCTTGTTTTCCTAGTTTAGTTCTAATTTCTTCTAAAACTTCTTCAAACTTAATATTTTCTTTATCCATTTTGTTTAGGAAAATAATAGCTGGTAAGTTTCTTTTCTTGATTTCTAACCACATTTTTTCAGTTCCTACTTCAACACCACTAGAAGCATCAACCACTAGAACAGCCGCATTAGCTACAGCTAGAGAATGAGAAATGTCGCCAATCATTTCATCCGCTCCAGGAGCGTCTAAAATATTAACTTTCATATCTTTAAACTCAATCGGCAATAAACCAGTAGATAAAGAACTTAGTTTATTTTGTTCCTCCGGTGTATAATCGGAAACTGTTGATTTCTTTTCAATAGTACCTTTCTTATCGATTGCCCCAGCAATATAAGCTAAGGATTCGGCAAGTGATGTTTTACCACTCCCTAAATGTCCGAGTAAAATAACGTTTCTTAAAGCATCCGCCTTATATTCATTCATATATAAATCTCCTTCCGTTTAAAACGCTTTCAGTCTATTACATTATATCATAATTGTTAAAAAATAAAAGATATTAAAAATCGTTTTTTCTCAGTATAATCTAGCTAATAACTAATAGTTTTGGACTAAGCAAAAATTATTATCAACGACAAAGAACAAAAATAATTCTTACGAATTATACTTTTAAAGCGATTACTTACTAAATAAGTAAGTACGCTTAGGCGTGTTCCAACCTCTAGACCCTATCCAACTGGCTTCAGGCTTACCTTTTCTTAATATATTCAACGCTGCATTTAAATCGGCATTAATTAGCACATGATCTTTACTTCTATATAATCCTCTTTTTATCCTTTTACCACTAAAACTTTCTTGATAACTGAATTCATCTTTATCGATATAGGATGCTTTAGACGTATATGCTTCATTGATTACTTCTGTCTCTATTTCTTCATATGCTGCTAAAGTGATGATTCGGTCTCTTAATCTAGCTAATGGTATCGATTTTGACCATTGATTATATTGATCATTTAATACGATATCTTTAAATCCTTCATTATAGCCGATAATAATCTTGCCAACATCACTTTTTATGGCATGTTCTATTATCAGTTTAGCTGCTTTGTTTATCGCATAAGTCATCTGGTTATTTCTTTTTTCTATCAAACAAATCATCTTTTTGGTTAAAACCTTTTGGTTTGGTCTTTTACTAGCTAAGCTACTTATGCGTTTATGATAATATTGATTAAAACTCTTTAATTTCAAACCATCTATTAAAAGATTATCCCCATTACTTACTGCACATGTAGCTAAGTTATTATAGCCAAAATCAATTCCCATTGTTTCTATTTTTTTATTTTCTCTTGTTTCTTTTACTTCTTCATCCATATATGTATGAATCACTTCCATGTATTTGCCATCATATTTTGTTTTGATGGTTATTTCTTTTATCTTTTTATTTGTTATACATCTCGGTGTTTCAATCTTTAATGTTAATGAATCTATTATATCTAATGCTAAAACTTCTTTTTTTAAGCCTTTCTTTGTTTCTTCAAAGTATCTACTTACTCTTTTAATAAAATTACTTCTTGGTAACACATAATATTCTTCATTCGGTTTATAAACCATTCTGTCAACTATCGAGTAATAACCATCTTTTTTAAGATATCTTGGTAGTCTTACTTTTTTATTAGTTTTACTTCTTAAGGAACCAAAGAATGCTTTCATTGCTTCATCCACTTTTCGAATAACACTTTGAGCTTGTTGGGTATTTAAAATTCGGTAGTTATCACTATTTCTACTTAATAATTTGTAGTTTTCAGAATAATTTAAATAACTATTATTTTCAAAATAATGTTGTCTAACATTATACAATGCCTCATTATATAAGTTTTTAGCAGTATGCATTAACATTAACAGGAATGTTCGTTGATTATTTGTTAGATACAACTTGGATTTAATCGCTTTATACTTCAAGATTTTCCCTCCTTTCAATCGATAATTTATTACCTAAATTATATCATTTTATAAAACGTTATTAAACCATATATTATGTATTTTATATAACTATATAGTTATATAAATACAATTTCCTATTAAATAAAAAATAACCATTCGCGCTAGCAAATGGTTAATATTTATACGTTTCAACTCTTAGATGGCAGGGGTGACAGGATTCGAACCCGTACAAACAGTTTTGGAGACTGTCGTGCTACCGTTGACACCACACCCCTAAAAAGAGTCATATAATATTATGATATATTTGATTTGATTA
>JAVEVN010000123.1:0-3360 GCA_034005025.1 Candidatus Izemoplasmatales bacterium
CTAAAGCTTATGTTTATTCCTATTCGATGGCTTTAAGATATGAATTAATAAAAAATAATATTCCAATTAATGTAATCACAGTTTGTCCAGGACCAGTAAAAACAGAGTTCGCTGATGTGGCAAAAGCCAATCCTAAGATGAAGGGACTTTCAGTTGAAAAATGTGTGAAAATCATCTTAGAGGGGATAGAAAAAAATAAAGCTTTAATAATACCGGGTTTTAAAATGAAAATACTGAGATTTCTGATTAGATTTTCACCGACTTGGTTACTGTTAAAAGTATCACATCAAATTCAAAACAAAAAATAACATACCCCCTAGCGAGTCGATGACTCGCATTAGGCATGTTTGGAGGTCAAAATGAAAGACATAATCAGTCTCATCAAAAACAAAGATGAAATAAAACAAATAAACAATCTTTTTAAAAAAGATAGTCAAATATATATAAACAATACTAATGAAGATAATGCTTTATTAGTTCTTTTGGCGCTCTTTTATCAAAATGATGAAAGTATCTTTGTTGTGACTCCAAACTTATATAAAGCACAAATACTTTATGATAAGCTTAGTAGAGTTCTTGATAAAGATGAAATAAGTTTCTATCCTCAAGATGAATTTTTAACAAATGAATTGCTTGTGAGTTCAATTGAATTTAGGTTAGAAAGATTAAACACCATAATAAAGATTTTGAATAAAAATAAAAGAATTATAATTGTCAATTTATATGGTTTGTTAAAACCTCAGTTGTCGCCTGAAAATTGGCGAAAATCAGAAATTATATTAAAAGCTAATCAAGAGTATAGTTTAGAAAATTTAAAAGAAAAACTAATTGAGTATGGATATAAAAAAGAATATACCGTTGAAAAAATTGGCGATTTTTCAATTAGAGGCGGTATCGTAGATATTTTCCCAGTTGACAAAGAAACGCCTTACAGATTAGATTTTTTTGGCGATGAAATAGAAAACATTAAAACCTTTGATATCGATAGTCAAAGATCTTTTGAAAAAGTGGATGAGGTATCGATTTATCCTATTGTTGATTTTTTCTATAGCGATGAAGAATTAGAGAGTATTCTTAATAAAGTTAATTCAAAGATAAAGCAAAATGATTTTTCTAAAAATGCATTAGATACTATAAAAGATGATATTGAAAAACTTAAAATGAGAGAGGAATTAGATAGATTAAACCGATATATCCCTTTCTTAACTGATAAACATCATAAAATAATAGATTTAGTTGAAAATCCTAAGTTATTCTTCTTAGACTATCATCGATCAATTGAACAAAATGAAATCTTAATTGAAGAAATAAAAGATTGGTACATGCAAACAAATGATTATACTAAGATGGATTTCGACATTCTTTATGATATCAATGAAATACTCAATACTCCTGGGGTGATAGTTGATTATTTGGATTTTGCTTATAAATCGCAGTATAAACATGTGTTTTCTCTATTCGGAGAAAGCGTGATAACATATAACGAAAACTTAAATTATTTGTTTAGAGATATAAAAAATCATCTTGGTAAAACTAATCAAATAATAGCTTTTGAAAATGAAGAATCCTTAGATGTTTTTAAGAAAAAACTAGACATTGAGAATATTCCATACATAAAAAATAGTTTAAATAATACCGAAAACAGCAAGGTTTGTCTTATTATAAACGATAAGGTATTCGACTTCACTTCTCGTTCTTTAAACATAAAGCTAATTACTGAAGAGGCCTTAACAAAGAAACATATAACTCGCAAAAGAGGCGAATATGTTTCAGTTTATAAGAGATCAGAAAGATTATCTTCAATTAACGATTTAGTTCCTGGCGATTATGTTGTACATTATGATTACGGTATCGGAAAATTCTTAGAAATTAAAACTATGCAATTTGGTAATATTCAAAATGATTACATTCATATCGAATATAAAAACGGCGATAAACTGTATGTTGGCTTAGACGGAATTGACCAAATCCATAAATACTCTGGTAGCGAAGGATATAAACCTAAACTTTCTAAATTAGGTGGTCAAGATTGGTCAAGAGCTAAAGAAAGAGTACGAAGACAAGTTCAAGAGATAGCAGATAAATTAATTAGTCTTTATGCATCAAGAGAAAAAGCGAGTGGATTTGCATTTTCTGATTTTCCTAAAATGGAAGCTGAATTCGCTAATAATTTTGAATATATCGAAACAAAAGATCAATTGACAGCCATTAAAGAAGTGTTTAACGATATGAAAAAGCCCGTTCCTATGGATAGATTAATTTGTGGTGATGTCGGGTTTGGAAAAACTGAAATCGCTCTTAGAGCGGCTTTTAAAGCTGTTTTAAATGAAAAACAAGTTGCCTATTTAGCTCCAACAACAGTTTTATCTAAACAACATTTTGAAACCTTTAAGAATAGAATGGAAGACTTCGGCGTCAATGTTGCTTTATTAAATCGTTTTATTACGCCTAAGAAACAAAGAGAAACTCTAGAAGAATTAAAAAGGGGTAACGTTGATATTCTTATTGGGACACATAGAATTCTTAGCAATGATATTATTTTCAAAGATTTGGGATTATTGATTGTTGATGAGGAACAAAGATTTGGAGTTATGCATAAAGAAAAAATTAAAGAATTCAAAATTAATGTCGATGTCTTGTCGCTTTCAGCAACACCAATACCTAGAACCTTGAACATGGCTATTATGGGCGTCAAGAATATGTCGATTCTTGAAACGGCACCAGAAAATCGTTATCCGATTCAAACTTACGTTTTAGAAAGAAATGAAATAATTCTTAGAGATGCGGTGGAAAGGGAGCTAGCTAGAGATGGTCAAGTATTTTATTTGTACAATAGAGTAGATAATATTGATTTCATAGCTGATAAAGTTAAAAAACTAGTTCCTGAAGCAAGAATCGATATCGCTCATGGTCAGATGCGAAAACATGATTTAGAGAAAGTTATAGATAACTTTATTGAAAAAGAAATTGATGTTTTAATATCTACTACTATTATCGAAACGGGAATTGACATACCAAACGCCAACACCTTGATAATTCATGACGCTGATATGTTAGGTTTATCTCAGTTATATCAAATTCGAGGAAGAGTTGGCAGATCAAATCGAATCGCTTATGCCTATTTGATGTATAACAAACATAAAAAATTAACTGAAGACGCAGCTAAAAGGTTACAAGTAATCAAAGAGTTTACTGAACTTGGTAGCGGATTTAAAATAGCTTTAAGGGATTTATCCATCAGGGGTGCTGGTGATGTGTTAGGTGAAGAACAAAGCGGATTTATCGATTCTGTAGGAATTGATACTTATATGCAAATCCTTCATGAAGAAGTTTCAAAAGCACAAGGAGTTGAACAAAAGG
>JAVEVN010000124.1:0-3340 GCA_034005025.1 Candidatus Izemoplasmatales bacterium
AGTTCCAATTAACAAATAATAGACCGGTAACCGAAACTTGTTTTTGTTCGAGATACGGTCTGACAAATAAAGAAGTAGTTCATTCTTTTACTTTGGAGATGTATCGGTTCCAATATTACTTGAACACTGATTATAAATCAGCCAGAAGAATCCTTTTAAGTAAAATTCGTTATCTTAATGAAGCTAAGCAAAACGCTGAAAAAATTAAAAAGCCTGGCGCTCTTTATACTGACGATCAATTTAATCTCTATATAAACGCCTTAACTGTCGTTAATTTTGTCGATTATATTGAAAGAACTGCCGATAAGAGTTTACTCGCACTTGGCGGGTTGGAAATGCTTCTTGAAATCTCGAAGTTCTATTTGAGTATCATCAAGCCTAATGCTAAAAAAACTAATTATCAAGTATTGAATGTAACAAGCTTAGATGGTTCGATTAAAAATATTGACAACAGCGCTTTACTTAACTATTTAATCAAAGATTGTTTTGGTAAAACCGCTAATATGGTGGCTTTAGCTAAAACTGAAAACAGAAAAGAAGTTGAAGAATACTTAAAAACTAATGATTATGATAAACAAATTGACAATATGAGAGAAGTAAGAAGAAAACTTTATCAACAAAGCCCGAACGTCAATAATTTAGTTCAGTATTACGACGGTTATTTCAAAGAAGAAAGAGAAATCAGTAATCCGGACTTGGTGAATTTGTTTATGCTTTACCCAGACGATTTTAAAGAATTGGTTAAAAAAGAAAATTATATTTATTACTCTAAATTTGCTAATCCAGATCCGTTAGGAAAAATAAATCTTGCTTTCATCGCTTGTTCAAAAGGTTATGAGAAAGAGTCCAATAAATATTTTAGGAATGTTTTAGGTTTAAATCTTTGCGATGATGCTAATAAACTTAACTTCGAACAAACTTATTTGGATTTGGGAGTTGCTTCTGCTTTAAATCTTTATTTGGTTTACGGCTTAGCAGGATTAAAACATGACCGTTATCTTTTGATGGCTGATTCATTTATTCCTAATGACATCAGAAGACTTGAATTTAAAATAAATATTGCTAATAATATTGGTTCTATTAAAATTAAAAGAAATAGTGCCACGGTGGAGTGGCAATAAAAAGGAGTGTGTAAAACATGACACAGAAAAAACTATTTGGAATTCTATTAGTCGTTCTAGGAGCTATCTTCCTCTTGAACGCATTAAATATCTTTACCGTAAATATCTTTTTTGATGGTTGGTGGACTTTATTTTTAATTATCCCAGCTGTCATTTCTATGTCAAAACAAGGCATAACTACGGGAAATTCCATTCTTTTAATTATTGGGATTGTCCTGCTTTTGAGAGAATGGGATGTAGATTTTAAAGGCTATCTAGTTCCAGCTGTTTTGATAATTTTAGGTATTGGACTATTATTTAAGAAATGAGTTGTCTATTTTGTGATTTGTTAAAAGAGGAAGAAAAAATCGTTTTTCAGAATGATAGTTTCTATGTTATCTATGATAATTTTCCAGTTAATATAGGACATTGTTTATTGATCTCAAAGAGACATGTTGAAAGTTATTTTTCATTAACTGAAGAGGAAATTAAAGATTTGAATAAAGCTTTGGTTTATATGAAGAATTTATTGGAAAAATTATATAATCCTGATGGATATAATATCGGCATCAACGATAATTTAGCCGCAGGTCAAACGATTATGCATCTTCATGTTCATCTGATCCCGCGATATTTTGGAGATGTTGATGATCCTAAGGGCGGAGTCAGAGGAGTAATACCTAGTAAACAAAAATATTGATTTAAAAAGAAAAAAAGTTTTAGGAGGAATATTATGAAAAGAAAAACAAAAATCGTCTGTACTATCGGTCCAGCAATCGATTCAGAAGAAATGATCGAAAAAATCATCAATGCCGGCATGAATGTTGCGAGACTTAATTTTTCCCATGGAAACCCTGAGGAACATAAAAAAAGAATCGACATGATTCGCAATATAGCTTCAAAATTAAATCGTTATATTGGAATAATGGCTGATACTAAGGGACCAGAGATTAGAACTGGTGTTTTTAAAGACAATCAAGCTTCATTTAAGACTGGAGATAAAACGAAGATAGTCAAAGAAGAAATCTTAGGGACTAAAGAAGCTTTTCATATCAATTGTCCTGAACTTTTTGACGATTTACAAGTCGGCGATTACTTGCTGATTGATGATGGTAAAATGAGACTTACGATAATTGAAAAAGGAAAAGATGAATTTACTTGTATCGTCAATAATTCTGGAGTTATTAAAAGCAGGAAAGGCGTAAATGTTCCTAATGCAAAGTTATCGATGCCTTTCATCTCTGCTAAAGATGATGCTGATATTCGTTTTGCTTGTCAAAATAAAGTCGATTTAATCGCTTTATCATTTGTAAGAAGAAAAGAAGATATTATTGCCATAAGAAAGATTTTGAAAGAAGAAAATTCGGAAACGATTGAATTAATCTCTAAGATTGAAAATCAAGAAGGCATGGATAATATCGAAGAAATACTCGAATATTCTGATGGTATTATGGTAGCTAGAGGAGACTTAGGAGTTGAAGTTTCAACGCAATTAGTTCCGATTTATCAGAAGAAGTTAATTCAAAAAGCTAATGAAATTGGCAAACCGGTAATCACGGCTACTCATATGTTGGAATCGATGATGTATACGCCAAGACCGACTAGAGCTGAAGCGAGTGACGTCGCTAATGCGATTCTTGACGGATCAGATGCGATTATGTTGTCAGGAGAAACGGCTGCCGGTGAATATCCGATAGAAGCGGTTTTAACGATGGATACTATTGCAAAAACTGTTGAAGATATAATTCCTTATGAAGAAAAACTTCAAAAAGCAATTAAATCATCTCATCAAACAACCAATGACGCTATCGGTATTGCGGTTTCTCAAACGGTAATTACCTTACCTAAAGCTAAGGTAATCATCGCCTTTACTGAAACCGGTGGTACAGCAAAAAGAATGTGTAAATTCCGCCCAGGAGTTCCGATTATTGCGGTTACCGATAGTTTAGAAACTTGCCAAAGACTTTCTTACTATTGGGGGGTATTCGCTACAATTGGCGAAAACATCGGCGACTTAAGATATCACGATCAAGTCGCGATAAAGGTAGCTAAAGAGTTTGGATTTGAAGTTGGAGACACGATTGTCATCACTTCAGGTTGGGGCCAACAACATGGTTCAACCAACACAATGAGAATCATTGATATTGAATAAGAAAAAAGCTAGGAAAATTTCCTAGCTTTTATATTATATTGATATAACGATTAATTTCCCATTCAGTAACGGTCTTTTTGAATTCTTC
>JAVEVN010000125.1:0-3326 GCA_034005025.1 Candidatus Izemoplasmatales bacterium
CTAGCAGCAACTATGTCATAAGCTTCTTTTACTTCTAAATCTTCAGCTCGAGAATGAATTAATTCTATATTTTTAAGATCCAGTTTTTCAACTAATTCTTTTAAAAATAAAATTCTTTTATTCAAACTATCAACGATAGTCACTTTTAATGAATCGTCATATAACTTAAGTGGTAAAGACGGAAATCCGGCTCCAGAACCGACATCAAGCAAAGATTTATTTTTGATATCAATCGCTTTTTGTAATATTACTGAATCATAAAAATGTTTTTCATAGACATCTTTTTCTTCGGTAATATTGGTTAAATTCATTACTTTATTTTTTTCAATTAAAAATTGATAGTAGATTTTGTAACTATCTTTTTTTAAGTAATCCCAGAGAAAATTATCAAATTTTAACATCGTATTATCCATATTTTTCTCCTAATTATTTATTATTTTAACATAAGTTAGATAAATTGTAATATCATTCATGAAACTTATGTTTCATATGATTTTAAATATATTAATAACATTTGTATATCAGCTGGATTAACGCCTGATATTCTTGAGGCTTGTGAAATTGTAAGAGGTCTAATTTTTGAAAGTTTTTGTCTTGCTTCTAAAGCAAGATTATGAACTTTTTCATAATCTAAACTTAAAGGAATCTTTATATTATTCTCTTTTTCCAATTTTTTAGCTTCTTTAATGCTTTTTTCGATATAACCAGCATACTTAATATTAATTTCAACTTGTTCTTTTACTTCATTATCTAATTCAATATTTCTCTCCGATATTTTTTGAATATCGTCATAAGATACTTCTGGCCGTTTTAAAACTTCAGCCAGAGTTACTTTCCCTTTTGGAAGAGGTAAATCCATATTATCAAAATATTCAGCTATATCTTTGTTTGGAGTAATATAAGTGGAGTTTAAATACTCTAACTCAAAATTTATTTGTTCACGTTTTTCGACAAATTTTTTATATCTAGAAGAACTAATTAAACCAATTTTATAACCATAATCCGTAAGTCTTAAATCAGCGTTGTCATGTCTTAGTAAAAGTCTGAATTCAGCTCTTGAAGTTAACATTCTATATGGTTCATTAGTGCCTTTAGTAACGAGATCATCAATTAAAACGCCAATATATGCTTCATCTCTTCTTAAAATCAAAGGTTCTTTATTATCTAATTTCAAACTAGCATTTATCCCTGCCATCAGACCTTGAGCCGCAGCTTCTTCATAGCCGCTAGTGCCATTTACTTGCCCGGCAAAGAATAAATTATTTATTATTTTTGATTCTAAACTAGGCCACAATTCTTTTGAATCAATTGCATCATATTCAATTGCGTAAGCATATTTAGCAATTACGGCGTTTTCTAGGCCTGGTAGTGATTTTACCATTTTTTCTTGAACATCTTGAGGCATTGAAGTTGAGAATCCTTGTAAGTAAACTTCATCTAAAGAAGCTGATTCAGGTTCAATAAATAATTGATGTCTAGATTTATCTTTGAATCTAACTAATTTATCTTCAATCGAAGGACAATATCTAGGACCTACGCCTTCAACCAATCCGCTATACATTGCCGATTTATTAAGGTTGTTAATAATTATTTGATGAGTAATTGGCGCAGTATGAATCAAATAGCAAGGCCATTCGTTATCTAAAATGCGCAAATGTTCTTTTTCAAAACTAAAATGATGAATAAAACCATCTCCTGGAGATAATTCCATTTTCGAAAAATCGATACTATCACGTTTAATTCTAGCTGGTGTTCCAGTTTTTAATCTGAATGTCCTATGACCTAAATCTCTTAAATGCTTACTTAACCCTACAGAAGCTTTTTGATTATCCGGTCCTTTAGAAACGGCTGTATCGCCTACTAAAACTTTTGCTTCCATAAAGGTTCCGGTTGTAATAACAACCACATCCGAATATATCTTTTCACCGTTTTCTAGAATTATCCCTTTTACAGAACCATCTTCGACAATTAATTCTTTTACATAACTTTCTAAAAGTGTCAAATTTTCAGTTTTTTCTAGTGTTTTAAGCATTTCTTTTGGATATTCTAATTTATCAGATTGCGCTCTTAAGGCTCTAACCGCTGGACCTTTACTTTTGTTTAACATTTTCATTTGTAAGCAAGTCTTATCAGTGTTTTTACCCATTTCACCGCCTAAAGCATCAATTTCTCTGACTAAAGTTCCTTTAGCAGGACCACCTATTGACGGATTGCACGGCATAAAAGAAACCATTTTCAGGTTTCCTGTTACTAATAGCGTATTTTGTTTTAATCTAGCAAGAGCTAAAGCTGCTTCTACTCCAGCATGCCCTCCGCCTATAACAATTGCTTTATACATTTAATCACTTTCTTTATATCAAATTATAATGTTTCATAGCGTTATAAATACCATTATCTAGAACATCGCTTGTAACAAACTCAGCTGCTTGTTTTAATTCATCTACAGCATTACCCATAGCGATTCCGTGTTTAACGGATTTGATCATTAAAATATCATTGAAATTATCGCCTATTGCATAGATATCGTCCAAAGGATATTTCAAATAATCAATTACAGCTTTGATTCCGTCCGCTTTCAGTCCGCCACTTGGATTGACGTCATACCCATAATGACTCGATTTATTAAACTGTAATTCAGGAAATAAAGGCGATATTTTTTTCACCACGTCATCAGAAAACACCAACATGGCAAATACATAGCGATTTGGGTAAAATTTATGGTCAAGCCTAGCAATGCTTAAATTGTAATTTCTAGAAAAATCATCTGAAGCTGATGTGTCTTTGCGATAAGAGACATATTCGTCTAAATATTCAATAACTAAATCAAACTTTTCTTCATCCGCTACATCCATCATTCTTTTGACAACTGAATTATCGATATAATTTTCTCTGATTATTTTATTATCAAAAATTACGATTCCGCCATTTGCCATAACCATATTTTCAATTCCTAATTCTTGATCTATTCCATAGATTAAATTAGGGTTTCTTCCGGTGGCTATAACAACTATATGATTATTTTTCTTTAATAAATCTATTGTTTCTTTGACACCTTTAGCGGGTTTTCCTTGATATAAAACTGTATTGTCTAAATCTAAAAATATTAACGCCATAATAAACCTCCAAAATAGAGATAAAAGAATCTCAACTGAAGCATCCCCACCCACATAAACACCTTACTTAAGGCTGCTTCCGTCAAGACCTGACCTAATACGTGGGCATCTAGTGAGTGAAGATGCTTCATTAGAGATTCCTTAATTATTATAACATATAATTCTCAAATTTCAATTAATTTAATCGCAAGTATCTATTTCACCAATACACGA
>JAVEVN010000126.1:0-3319 GCA_034005025.1 Candidatus Izemoplasmatales bacterium
ACTTGAAGCTAAGAAGAAATACGAAGCAAGAAAAGAAGAAATAGATAAAATAATCAGCGAAGCTCAAGTTAAAGCCAAATTAGATTTTGAGGATAATTTAAAAGAATTAGAAGAAGCTTATAAAAAAAATAAAGATCAATGGATAGAAATGTTATATAAATATTGCATTGAATAAACGTGAGGAATTATAATGCCGAACTTTGCGGGGAATTCAATAATCTCTAAAGCTAAGTCAATGTACAGTAAAAGACTTTTTCCGACGGATTATGAAGAATTATTGAAATTTAATAGCATTCCTGAAATTGTTGCATATCTTAAAAAGGCTGATAAATATAGCAATACTTTAGATAAGGTCATGGATTACTCGATGCATCGTGGTCAACTCGAAGACTTAATCAAAAAAAGCTATTTTTTTAATGTAGCTAAGATTGTTAATTTTGTTAGTACAAAAGACCGAAAATTCTATGAAATAGATATGGTTAAACGTGAGATAGAAATTGTTCTATCTAGTTTAAGATCGATTATTTCTGGGAATATTGAAAGTTCAATCAGAGATTTACCTCTCTTCTTTAGGAAACATGCTAGTTTCGATATTGATGAGGTAACTAAGTCTCTGTCTTTTCGCGATTTATTATTCAGCTTGAAGGGCACCAGATATGAAGATGTTATTAGACCTTTCTACGCTGAAGATCCAATTGAGATTAAATATACGGATATTGAACAAGCACTTTTCTTAACTTATCATAATTTGGTAATAGATAGAATAAATAAATATTTCAAAGGAAAAATAAAAAAGAATTTAATGGATATTTATCAAACTAAAGTAGAGATTGATAATATCATTAAAATATATCGTTTAAAGAGGTTTTATGACGCTGATGAAGAAGAAATAAAGAAAGCTTTAATTATGGAAAACATCAGAATGAAACAAGCTGATTTGGAAGCTTTAATTAAGCTTGAAGATCCTAATGAAGTATTATTAAGTATTTCTCAATCTGTTTACGCTTCTTATATCGATGAAGATGATTATGTATATATTGAATACCAGGCAGAAAAAATCAAGTATAATATATCAAGAAGATACATGTATTTTTCTTCTGTTCCCGCGATAGTTTATACAGTTTTTATATTCTTAAATGAAATCGAACAAAAGAATATTTTCAATATCATCGAAGGAATTAGATATGATATTAAAAAAGAAGATATTCGTAAAATGTTGATATATTGAGGTGAAATAGATGGCTATTGCTAAATTAAAATTATTTAATATCTCATCAGATACTAAAAATATAGATCCAATTTTAGCTAGATTGGTGGAAATAGATTTTATTCATTTGGTTCCAGCTAGTGAGATTGTCGATCGGGTTCATGGTTTGCAATCATATTCAACTGATAACCCATGTAATATTATCTTGAAAGAAATATTGGATATTGAAAAAAACTATGATGTAAAAATACCAGAAAAAGAAGTATGTTCACTTGATTATTCTTTAGAGAATATGAGGGATTACATTCATACGACCCACGAAAAAATAAATCAGTTAACAAATCATAAAAAAGATACTTTAGAATTAATTAAAAAATATCAAGATGCTTTAACTCAAGTTAATAATATTGCTAATTTGAATATTTCTTTAGACGATTTGTTCTCTTGTGATTATATCAATGTTAGAGTTGGTAGAATTCCTTTGGATAGCGTTGAAAAATTAAACTTTTATAGTTCTAAACCATTCGTTTTTCAAACTTTCCATGTTGATAAGGGTTCTGCTTGGTGCTTGTATTTAACAACTCCAAATAATGAAAGAGAAATCGACAACATCTTTTCATCTTTATTCTTCGATAGAGTAAATATTCCAGAATTTGTTCATGGAACTCCAATCAGCGCTCAAGCAACATTAAAAATGGAAATCGAAGTTGCTGAAAAGTCTTTAAGAGAAATTGAAGAAGATATTCAAAAAGTGCTAGAAGAAAGCATGGATAAATTAATTGAAGTTAAAAATGAATTAACATTTTTGGCTAAATTATATGAAGCTAAGAAATATGTAGTTGGTTTAGGTAATAAAATAAATATTAACGGCTTTGTAGAAATAGATAATTTGAAAAAACTAGAAGATGTTTTCATAGATATGTCAAATGTTGAAATTGAAGTCAGACCGCCTGACTATGATAAAAGGCTTACGCCTCCAACAAAACTTAAGAACAATTGGTTCACGAGACCTTTTGGAATGTTTGTGGAAATGTATGGCGTACCGAGTTATCAAGATATGGATCCAACTCCGATAGTAGCTATTACTTATTCATTATTATTTGGGATAATGTTTGGGGATTTAGGTCAAGGATTATTATTGATCTTAATCGGGTTCTTAATGTATAAACTTAAAGGCATGAGACTTGGAGAAGTCGGGATGAGAATCGGTTTATCATCAGCATTTTTTGGTTTTCTTTATGGTTCGGTATTTGGGAATGAAGAATTACTCACGCCGATTTTAGAAAATATTTTCGGAATTCAAGGAAAACCTATTCATGTTATGGATTCAGATTTCACTATGACTTTATTAATTGCCACGGTGGGGTTAGGTTCGATATTTATTGTAACTGCAATGATATTAAATATTATTACATCGCTAAAACGAAAACATTATGCTGAAGCATTCTTCTCGCATAATGGTTTTGCCGGATTGACTTTTTATGGTTTTGTTTTAGTGACAATCGTTTTAACTTTTACAGGAATAGCTAATTTATTAACGCCGCTATTTATAATACCGTTTGCAGTATTACCGATTTTGATTATCATGTTCAAGGAACCTTTAGAACGTTTAATGCATGGACATAAGATGTTCCCGACGGGAATTGGTGGTTTTCTAACAGAAGCATTCTTCGAAGCTTTTGAAGTCGTGTTATCTTATATTACTAATACAATGTCTTTCTTGCGTGTTGGTGGTTTCGTTTTATCCCATGCCGGAATGATGTTGGTTGTATTTACTTTAATGGAAATGATGGATGGAGTATTCGGTCAAGGATTGACTTTTGTTTTAGGTAATCTATTCGTTATGGGATTAGAAGGATTAATTGTGGGTATTCAAGTTTTAAGATTAGAATTTTATGAAATGTTTTCGAGATACTTTGAAGGAAATGGAATTCCTTTCAAATATAATGTTAATTAGGAGGATTTGATTATGTTAAGTTATTTAGAGATTATTCTACCATTGGTATTGGTTGTGTTGATTACATTACCATTAGTTAAGGCGTTTTTAGGAAAAACAACAAAAAGATCAGCAAAGATAAGATTATACACTCATATTTCACTTTTCTTTGCCTT
>JAVEVN010000127.1:0-3311 GCA_034005025.1 Candidatus Izemoplasmatales bacterium
TTGTAAATATGAGTTTTGTTGCATAGCATCTGCCAAAGCTCTGTGAGCTTTAAGGTCTGGATATGCTTCAAAAGCTACATTGATGCTTCTCATAGCTGCATCTACTTGACCTGCAATTTCATTTCTATTTCCTTCGTCAGGATGAACTCCGCCTCTAAAAGCAGCTACTGATTTCATTACATCCTTGTCAAGATCTACTGATTTTTCAACAATACCAACAACATTTTGTAATATCTGAACTCTTTGTTCAAGATAATTATCGATTTGTGAGGCGTTATGTTGAATTCTTTGTTGCAATTGTCTCAAGTATTTTTGAGCATTAATTTTCATGAACAAGAAGATAACGCCAGGAATAATTAAAAGCCATAAAAGCACTTCAAATAATATTGATCCCCATCCTGTCTTTACCGGTATCTGTTTCTCAATTACATTAACGTCGCGTCCTTCTTCATTAACTGGACCAGTCATTTCGTCTAATTCGTTAGCCATTTTTTGTTTTCCTCCATTTTTCTATTATATTATTATTTTATCACACATCATCGTCTTTTATTACATGAGCGATAAATGTTGTCATCAAAAATAGATCTTTTTCATCAACATTACGATTTTTTAAGTTTTCGAACATGTTTCTGAATTTTTCTTGATAGGTTTGTTCTTTCTCTTCAGCCACAACTCCAATTTCGACAGTTTTACTGTTTTCAACCGGAAGGTATTCAACCCACTCAACCGGTATCGTATGAGTTCTTCCGTCTCCACCAAGTTTGGATACATAATCAACTCTTTGTTCGCCTCGGTATCCAAAAGCCGTTACTTCAACTTTGTCATAATTATCTTTACTGTTGATAACAGAAGTTTTTAAGATATTTCTAGTTATTGATAAAGGATGTTTAAACTCTGATTCATTCATCATATTAACAACCTTTTCATGTTCATAAAATGAAACATAACTATCATATAAATCTTTATAAATATATTCTTGAGGCACGGTTTGTTGATATAGGGGAATCGCTAATACTGGGGCGAAAGTGAAATATATATGTTTGAAATATGAATTGTTGTAAGCAACGAATCTTTTTCTTACATCATCAATATCGTACCCTGCAAAGTAAGTTGGAAAAATATTAAGTTGGATCTGTGAAAGATGTTCTGGATAGATTTTATTAATCTTGTAAGATTTAACAAAATCAAAATCATCACCAAACCCAATCTCTTTTTCTTTCATCAATCTGAGCAATTGTTTTTGAGCGAGAGGTGTGAATAGCAACCGGAACTGAACTTCGTTGTTTCTGTTAGAAGCTCCAAATAAAACTTCAAATTCAGAATTACCCATAACCGTATAACTTGAGCCTTCAGATATGCTTTTTTCTGATTTTTTTGATAATTTTTTTATTTCTTTTTTAACTTGTCTGTCGATTTGTTTTTGATTCAAATGTTCAGCGTCGGAATCAAGTCTTGAAAAAACTAAATCCGGGGCTGCATCATTTGCATAAACCAAATAAGGTTGTTCGGCGTACATTGGATAAGGTTTATTAACCGTAGCTGATAAAACTTGACTATGATGTTTTACCACTGTTCTTCCGTTAACTCTTGAAGTTGTAGTCCAATGAATTGTAATTGAACCAGAATAAGCTTTAGTTCCCATGTAATGAACAAGTTCGTCACAGATATAAAATGGATTACCTTTTATTTCACCGGATTTAACAAATAAAGTAGATCTATTTTTATTATAGGAATATTTTAAACCAAACTTATTAACCATATAATCTAATCTTTTCGAATCGAAAACTCTATCTAGGTTAATTAGAGGTGTTGTCTTATTAAATATTTCCGAACTCATGCCATCATAAAAACTGTCATTCAAAGGTTTTAGTTGTTGCCAAGCTTCTTTATATAAAGCATCGATAACTTTATCAATTTCAGCTTTAGAAATTCGTAAGGTTTTAATTTTAGGATTTAACTTTTTAACAATTAAAAAGATAAAAAGAATAATTAAAACTAAAGAAACTGGTATTAAAACGATATATAGAACTTCACTTCCAAATTCAACTAATTGATATATTGAATAAGCTAATGCTATAGCACTTGCGATGATTAAAAATATTAGAAAACCTCTCAAACCAGTCTTTTTTTGAATTTCTTTGACTAAGTTATCGCGTTTAACTTCACTACTTCTAATCTTTTTGACAGTTTCTCGATTCTCTTCAATATTAACTCCGGATTTTTCAATTAGATTATCGATAAACTCTTGAGAATTTTTATCATGAGCATCTTTATAGATGTTTTTATACTGGTCTAACGGTTCATCAATTACCATATCGTCAGCTGTTAAATTTTCGGCCATAAATCTCTCCTATCTAAAAATGTTTTAACAAAATAATAACATATTGTTTTTGTCCTCTTTTAGTTTACTATATTTAAGTTTCTTGTCAAGGAGTCTGAAAGAAAATCAAGAGAAATATACCGATTAAACTCAATATTTTGTAGATATTTTCAAGCGTTTATAGTATAATTTTCACTGGAAAAATTAGGGGGAGATAATATGCAATTTCATCTATGGTCGCCACTTCATTATTTTATGATGATTGGTCCGTTTTTATTCACAGTTTTACTATATTTTATTTATCGAAACAAAGATAAAAAATCACAGAGAAAGATTGGTCTTATTCTTTCATTGATAGCGGTTGGTTTATTAATCGCAAGAAACATTGAAATATTTGTCACTCACAATTATGTATTTGATTATGAGTTGGTACCATTACAGATTTGTCATTTCGCTAATTTCGTTTTACTTTATGCATTCTACAAAAAAAGCGATACTGCTTTTGGTCTTGCTTTCTTGTTTAATCTACCATTAGCTTTCCTTTCATTATTGTTTGCGGATGGATTAGAAAATTATTCTACTATCATCAACTTTAGAGGCCAAGCTTATATTTGGGGACACATGCTGATAGTTATAATCACACTTTATGCATATGTGGTTGGCTTCTTTAAAATTAATATTAAAAATTATTTTCAAGTTGCATTTATTACCACAATTCTTTATACCTTAAGTGTTGTGGTCAATAATTTATTTAGGATATTCTTAGGTGAAAACTCAAACTACTTCTACGCCGATAGACCGGAAAGCGGAACACCTTTAGATTTCTTCTATAACTTAGGTCAAATCACTTATATAGGCGATTTCCAAGTTAATTTTACTTTTATTATTAGTTTGCTTTTTGTCGGTTATATCGTAATATTCATTGTTTATGCTTTAGCTTTTGAATTACCAAAATTCTTAAGTTATCGTTTAAAAAGACAAAACTCTTAAA
>JAVEVN010000128.1:0-3302 GCA_034005025.1 Candidatus Izemoplasmatales bacterium
TGTTTTCGGATATCTAATTTTATTTTATCGCCTTCATTAAGTCTCATAATCATTTCTCCCTTATAAGATATTATAACAAATTATTATAAAAATTCATATATCAACTGCATAAGAAAAAACAAGACATCAAATGTCTTGTTTAACTTTTTATATCAATTGTATAAGTATCGACAAACTTTCGTAAAAGCTCTTTTACTTCTAAATTGTTTAATTCTTCATATTGATTTAATAACTCTTTTGTTTCTTCTTCGATATTTTTAGTACCATCAAGTTTTTCAATAAAGATAAGTTTATTGCTGGTTTTAATGTTATTTTCACCATCTACCAATAACTCTTCAAAAAGTTTTTCACCAGGTCTAAGTCCAGTGATTTTAATCGGAATCTCAGTATAAGGTTTAAATCCTGATAACATGATCATTTTTTCAGCTAAATCGATAATCTTAACCGGGTCACCCATATCAAGAATAAATATTTCACCGCCAGCAGCGAATACTGCCGATTGCAAAATCAAACTGACCGCTTCTGGTATCGTCATGAAGTAACGAATGATATTTTCATCAGTTACTGTAACAGGTCCGCCTTTAGCTATCTGTTTTTTAAATAATGGCACAACCGAACCATTAGATCCTAGTACGTTACCAAATCTAACCGCAGAATAATTAGTTTCGCTTAAATGATTAAAATGTTGAATAAGCATTTCCGCATAACGTTTGGTTGCGCCCATAACGTTTGTCGGTCTAACAGCTTTGTCTGAAGATACTAAAACGAACTTTTTAACCTTAAACTCATCAGCTAATTTACACATGTTATAAGTTCCTAATATATTGGTCCTTATCGCTTCTAAAGCTGAAGCTTCCATTAAAGGAACATGTTTATAAGCAGCTGCGTGGAAAATATAATCAGGACTATAATCGGATACTATCGATTTCATTCGATTATAGTTATAAACGCTAGCTATTTGAATTATAATATCTGTAGGCAATTTCTTTTCTTTTGAATATTCTAAATTAATCTCCATCATCAAATCATAAACGCCGTTTTCATAAATATCGACCATTAAGATTGATTCTGGTTTAAATCCGATTATTTGTCTAACTAGCTCAGAACCGATTGAACCGCCGGCTCCTGTAACCATAATCTTTTTATTTTCAATAAATTCATAAATCCCAAAACAATCAAGTTCAATTACATCTCGATTTAATAAATCTTCAACTTTAACCTCGGTAATTTCCGTATTATCGTTTTCATGATAATCCCTAAAAGATGGTAATCTTTTTATTTTAATTGGTTTATCAATAAAATAATTTATTATTTCTTGGAACCGTTTAGGTTCAATATTTACAATTGCAAAAATTATTTCTTCGATTTTTAATCGGTCAATTAACTTGCCGATTTCAGAGATTGGCCCAAAAATTGGATACCCTGATAAAAAATTACCGATTTTTTGATCATCGTCATCTACGAATCCGATTACGTTATTACTTAAGTTAGGGTTATTTCTAATTTCATTTAAAACAATTTTACCACCAGATCCAGCACCGATAATCAAGGTTTTATTTCCTTCGACATAACGGTTTCTTACACTCATTATATTAATGAGCCTTGTGAATATTCTCGGCGAAATAATAAATGCAAACTCTAAAAGATTGATTAGAATAAAAAATACTGATAAAGCTTTGATTGTGCTAGGTATAATCATATAAACTGCAAATACAATAAGATTTGTAACAGTTATGACTATCCCTAATTTAACAACTTCATCCAAACCGACATTAACTAAAACTAAATGGTATATTTTAAAGAAATAAAAAACTATTAACTTAAAAGCCATTATTACTGGTAAAAATAAAAGCATTGTTAGATAATCAACACTGCTATCTAAAAATCTGATAATAAAGATTGTTAAACTATAAGTTATCCCTATACCAAAAACATCAATCATCATTAAAAACAATTTAGATTTATTAAAATTTAATTTACTTTTAAAATTTAATTTACCCATTCTAGGCTCCTATAAAAAACTCGTAAATATATTAGCACAATCTCTAACTATAATCAATCTAACAATTTAAGATTTATTAATCTTAAAATAAAATTCAACTCCATCAGAAACATTATTGACTCCGAATTCATAGTTTAATGTTTCAAGTATAGTTTTAACAATAGATAAGCCTAAACCTTGACCGCCATAAGCTCTTGTTCGCGCTTTATCTACTTTATAGAAACTATCCCAAATATTGTTTATATCCTCTTCAGGAATATTCTTTCCGGTATTTTTTATTGTTACTAGAATAATATCTTCTGATTCTTTTTTAACGATTATTGTTATTATTTTTTCGCCATCAATATGATTAAAAGCATTGCTGATGAAATTGCTCATCACCGATTGCATTTGATCATAATCGGAATTTATGGTTTCGTCAATTAAAGACAAATCAACTGTAATATTCTTTTCCTTAAAAACTAAAGTAAATAGCTTAACTGTATCTTCTATTAAATCTTTAATTGAAAAATCTCGATAATTAAACTCTTTTTTTCCACTTTCAATTTGTGAGATATTCAAGAGTTCTTGAACTAAGTTATTCATTTTATTTGATTCGTCTAAAATAATATCAATATACTCAGTTTTGTCTTTAGCGCTTAATCCGCTCAATTTTAAGGCTTCTGCATATCCCATAATCAAAGATAAAGGCGTTTTTAATTCATGAGACGCATTAGCGATAAATTCTTTTCTTGTTTGATCTACTTTGTTTTTATAGAGAATTTCTTTAGCTAACTTATCATTGCTTAACTGTAATTCATTGATTGCTATTTCAAGTTGCGAACTCATCTTATTGATGCTGTAACCTAAATCACCGATTTCATCATCACTAAATATTTCCACTCGATTTGAAAAGTTAAGTTTAGAGATTTCATCAGCTACTCGATTGATTTCTAAAATTGGAGTTGTAAAGCGATAACTTAAGAAGTACATCAATAATCCAGCTATAATCATAAAGATAAAACCAATTAAAATTGTAAAAGAATTAAATATTCTAATGCTATCTTGAATAGAACTGAAAGTGATTGTCGAAACATAAAAGATATATTCTCCAGAAGGATTCTCAGTCACAACAAACAAACCCAACATTTGGTAATTATCCTGTTGAGTTGAAGGCTCGGAATTCATATCTATAATATAAGCATTTAATGTATTAGGAATACTAACTGATTTTCCTAACGCTTCTTCTGGATTGATAGTATTTAAGTTATAATTTACGATTATCCAACTTAGAGTATTGGATGAAACGGTAAATTCATTA
>JAVEVN010000129.1:0-3280 GCA_034005025.1 Candidatus Izemoplasmatales bacterium
AAAATTAATTTTACAGTAGATGAGTTTTATTTATATTCACTTACAAAAAATCCTTCAATCTACACATTATACGCAGCGCAATTTAAAGAATTATTATACTCTAATTACTATCTAGAAACATTTGGTGAAGAATTAGATATATCTGAAAATAATTCAGATCGTATGGATGAAATTCGTAAATCAGTTGAAAACGAAAAATCATACTATTTATATTATAAGAGTATGTACGAACAATTCGGAATGGAATATCCGCATGACTCTTTCTTAGATTATGTTTATTCGCAACATGGAACTAAAACTGAAAAAGAATTACTTGAATACTATGTTACTTCTGAATTAAGACCATATTTAATTAATGATGTTGTTATGGATTATGAAGTTCCAGGATCATTCATGGAAACTATCCAAGATAATTATGAAAACTACTTCTCATTAGACGTTACACAATTATTGATTTTCATCGACTTCGATGAAGACGGTTCACCTGATGATTTCAATGAATATCGAGACGCTTTAGACACGACAGGACTTGCTGAATTTAACAGCTTGTTAGCTAGACTTGAAACAGCCATCAATGATTATGAAGGCAATTATGAAAGTTTAGTTTCAGCTTATGCAAAAGCAACCAGAGAAAATGAAACTTGGGGAGAATTTAAGACTAAAGGTATTTTACTTAAATTTGAAGACTTAAACTTTACCGATCAACAACAAAGCACTTCACACTCTGTTAATTACAGTGGTGAATACGGAGTTAAAGATCAATTTATTGAAGAGTTTACTCAAGCTTTAATCGATCTTTACCAATTATATATAAGTTATCAAAATCCAGATTTAGACGAACTTGAATCAGATTTAATTCTAACCGAATTCGGATTACATTTAATCTTAGTTGAAAAAGGCGATGATTTTGAACAATTCTCAGCTAAGTTCACTTTAGATGATGAAAATGCTTCTGAATATGACGAAAGAGCAATAAATGATTCTGATATTCCTAGTTTAAGTCAACTTCAACTATATGCAGAATATAAACTTTATTCAGTTCTATATGATTTAAATGATCCAGACGTTGAATTAAATTATGGAATCACTGTACCAAAAATTCCGGAATCAGTTAAAGAAGCAATTGAATTCTATGCCGGAGACTTATTTTCTCAAGTATATGTACTAGGAACTGTAAATATCGAAATGGCTAATTTGTTAATAGACGGAAACTTCTATCCATCTAGCGGATTAGATATGAGCTCTGCGGAAATCAAAGCCAATTTACAAGCTGTGCAAAACGCTTATTTAGAAGCTATCCTAGGAGATTTCATTAACTAATTAAACAATATTAAAAAATAAACTGTAGGAAAATTCCTACAGTTTTTTTATATATTTAACTACTTGCTTAATTTATGCTTATAATATCTTTCACGTTCCAAAACTCCAATGGCACTGGTTAAGTCTCCAACTTCAACCAAATCTAATTCTTCGCCTAAGACGCAAGCTTTAGAATCAATATTATCGATAAAGTGAATCATTAAAGCTTCAGCTATATTAGGCTTTTTAGGCGAACCGTAATTGCCATAGTAATGATGGCTGATAAGAATATGTTCTAAAAGCATAACTTCTTCTTCATCTTGATAGTTTAACTCTAACGCTGTTTTATCTAGTAAACTAACGCCCATTGCGATATGACCGATAAGTTTTCCTTTGATTGTATAATTGCTGCCCTCATAAGAGTCAAATTCAAAAATTTTGCAGATATCGTGAAGAATAATTCCTGCATATAACAAATCTTTATTCAACCACTCATATACTTCTAAAAATCCTTTAGCTAGTTTTAACATCGAATGAGTATGATAAGCTAAACCAGAAATATAGGCATGATGAAACTTAGTAGCTGCTGGATAAAGATAAAAATCTTCTTTATTATCTAAATAAATCTTTTCAGTTATTTCTTTAATAACCTTATTATCTAGTTCACTTATAATAGTTTCAATATCCTTAATGATTTCAGAAGTATTGATCGGCGCGTGGTTATAGAAAAATTTCATCAATTTTTCTCTTTTGCCATCGCTGATTTCAATTTCTGACGTTTTCTTAAATTCCAAAACTTCTAAATGAACTTTTTCTTTAAATAAAACGCCAATAGTCTTAAAGAAATAAATCTTGTTCAAAGATAACTGCTCGTTTTGTTTAACTCTAACTATCGCTGTTTCATTATTTTCTGTTAATACTGTTACTGGGTAAGTATCGTATGTCGAATCATTAATTTGCGCAACTTTTGCGAAAAACTGATACTTCATTTCATTTTCAAACAAATTATTCATCGCCTTTCTTAAATATATATGTTCCTATTTCCTTTAATAAATACTCGTTGTTATCAATATCTAATTCAGCACTAGATAACAATAACTTGTACTCTTCAGGAATAATTATCTCTTCGGTCTTTTTTGTCGGTTTGAACACAATCAAAAGATTGCATTCATCATTGTAGTGAACCATTATTGAGCCTGACGCTAAAGATAAAACTTCGGTTTTAGCTTCTAAATCGCTCGCAGCTTTAAGTTTAAAGCAATTAAAGTTCCTTCTAATTTTAATTAACTCTTTAAAAAAGTTAACTTCATTATTATACTTCGCTCTTAAACTCCAGTCAAGTCGATTGATTTCGTCTCCGGAAATATATGAGTTTTCATCAAGGTTTTTCGTCCTAAAGAATTCTTGTCCAGAATGAATGAAAGGTATTCCTTGTGAAAGCAAAACCATCGATGTAGCTAAGAGTTGTTGCTTGCGAATCAACTCTTCATCATCGGTTATAAACAAGCATTTATCAAAAAACGTTAAGTTATCATGGCATTCTACATAGTTTACGCTTTGAGCAGAATACTTGAACATATATCTGTTTCTAGCACTTCCTAAAAGCATTTCTTTGACAACTTCAATCTGACTTAAATCACCTGTAGCATATCCTGGTTCTTTAGGGTTAAAAGTCGAACCCTTAATAGTTTCTCGATATTTATCATTAAAAAAAGCGATTGTCGGAATAACTTTTTTACTATGCATATGCGCCATTCTATCGGATAGATTGGAAGCGTACATATTCCAGCCTTCACCATAAACGATAATCTCAGGATTCAAATCATGTAATTCTTGAGTCAATTCGTTCATAGTTTCATAATCAATCAAACCCATTAAATCAAACCTAAATCCATCGATATGGTATTCGCTGGCCCAAAAAAGTACTGAATCAATAATTAATTTTCTCAGCATTTTCCGGTGTGTCGCCAAATCATTCGAA
>JAVEVN010000130.1:0-3277 GCA_034005025.1 Candidatus Izemoplasmatales bacterium
CAACTCTTAGATGGCAGGGGTGACAGGATTCGAACCCGTACAAACAGTTTTGGAGACTGTCGTGCTACCGTTGACACCACACCCCTAAAAAGAGTCATATAATATTATGATATATTTGATTTGATTAGTCAAGAAATATCTTTTATTCCTGAACAAGTTTTTTCTGTTGAGAAGATTTAATAATTTTTCTTCTAGTAAACTCTTCGCGTTCTCTTTCTTCTAAAGTGTCGCTTATAAACTTTATCTTTTGGCGGTAATCAGGAATTACGATGTTTTTTAAAGCGTTAGCTCTTTTTCTTGTTTTTCTAATAGCGTCAGCTAAACGGTATACACTATTGTCAACTTCAGCTAATACTAAAGTTAAATCTCTAACCTTTAAAAAGCTTTTGTATGCATAGTCAAATTTGGTATTTGTACTAGAAATACCATAACGAATTTTAACATCTTCTTCATCATATAAAACTTTAGGAATTTCAACTCCCATTACCGAACGATATGTCAAATCCAAATTATTATCAATTGGAATTGCTTTTGCAATATCGTTGATAACTCCTAAAGTTATGTTAGCTTCCTGTAAAGTAAAATAAGCTCTTTGATAGATATGAGAAATCTGATTTCTTAAAGTTCTAACTCTTTCAACCTGTTTCATCATCTCTCTAATAAGAATATTTCTTTTTCTATCCATCAACTCATAACCTAGTTCTGCTAGTTTTACAGTTTTTTTCAAAGCTAACAAATTTCCTTTAGTCGGAAATATTTGTTTTTGAGACATTTTACATCTCCTCTTTCGATAGTTCCTTTATATACATGTTTTTATCCAAATCAAATTCATCTACCGCTTCTTCATGATTATAAAATTTATCGAGGATTGCATCATCTGTTCTATCTAATGCTTCTCTCGGGAAAATCGATAATAACTTCCAACCTAAATCTAGAGTTTCTTTAATATCACGGTTTATGTATCCTTGAGAAATAAAATGTTTTTCAAAATATTTCCCAAATTGAATGTAACTTTTATCAATTGTACTTAATTCGTCTTCCCCAATAACCGAAGCTAAACTTCTTGCATCCATAACTTTGGCGTAGGAAGCGAATATTTGATTCATCAAAGCTTGATGGTCATCTCTAGTGTATCCGGCTCCAATACCGTCTTTCATCAATCTTGATAAAGACGGAAGCACACCTATCGGTGGATATATTCCTTGTTGATGCAAATCTCGGTCTAAAACTATTTGTCCCTCAGTAATATAGCCTGTTAAATCGGGAATTGGATGAGTAATATCATCATTTGGCATAGTTAAAATTGGAATTTGCGTAACTGAACCTTTAGCGTTTTTAACAATACCAGCTCTCTCAAATAAAGACGCTAATTCTGAGTATAAATATCCAGGATAACCTTTACGGCCAGGAATTTCACCTTTACTTGAAGAAAATTCACGTAAAGCTTCACAGTAAGCTGTCATATCTGTCATAACTACCAATATATGCATATCATGCTTGTAAGCTAAATATTCAGCAGCTGTCAATGCACATCTAGGAGTCAATAATCTTTCAATAATTGGGTCGTTTGAAAGATTTAAGAACATAACTACGTTATCTAAAACTCCCGCTTCTTCAAAAGATCTTTTAAAATAATTAGCAACGTCATTTGTTACACCCATAGCGGCGAAAATTATCGCAAATTTTTCTGATTCAGCGCCAGAAAGTTTTGCCTGTTTAACTATCTGTACAGCCAAATCGTTATGAGGCATACCAGACCCTGAAAAAATCGGTAATTTTTGTCCTCTAATTAAAGTTGTCAAACCGTCGATACTCGAAATGCCGGTATTGATATAGTTTTTAGGATATAATCTTGAAACCGGATTCAACGGTTCGCCATTAACGTCACGGTATTCATCAACATAAACAGGTCCTAAATCATCGATAGGATCGCCAATACCATTAAATATTCTGCCTAAGATATTTTTAGATAAACCAATTTCCATTGGTTTTCCACTAAATTTAATAACTGTGTTAGTCAAAGATAAGTCTCTAGTGCCTTCAAAAACTAAAATCGCAGCTAAATCTCCTTGAATTTCAACAACTCTACCATGTCTCACAGAGCCGTTTTCAAGTCTGATTTCAACCATTTCATCGAAGCCTATACCTTTGACGTTATCTAAGAAAATTAAAGGTCCGTTTATCTCTTTTAATCCAATATATTGTAGATTCATATTCGGCCTCCTTACTTGATTGCACTAAATGCTTCGTCAATCATCTTATAATAATTATCAAATAACTCTAAATTATCATTTGGAACATCATATTTTGCTTTTATTACTTTTTCAAACATATTTGTTCTCAACAATAAACTAAATGCCTTGCCTTCTTTAACTACTTGAGAAGCGACTCTTTCTAGATATAGAATTATCTTCATCATTTTTAACTGTTTTTCAAGCGGAACAAATGTATCGTCTTTATGAAAAGCATTTTGTTGGAGATAACCTACTCTGATAACTCTTGCGATCTCTAAAACTAGTTTTTGATCTGCTGGCAAAACATCTTTACCAATTAGTTTAACTATTTCCATCAACTTATTTTCTTCAGCTAAAATAGTAATGAATCTTTGTCTAGCTTCTAAGAATTCCGCTCCGACATTTTTGTTATACCATTTACTTAAATCATTAATATATTCAGAATAGCTTAAATTCCAATTGATTGCGGCATAATGTCTAGCATAAGCAAGTTCCTTGTCTAAAGCCCAAAATGCTCTAACAAATCTCTTCGTATTTTGCGTTACCGGTTCAGAAAAATCTGAACCTTGTGGAGAAATTGCTCCAACAATAGATACAGACCCTTGTTTATCACTAAAAGTGTCTACATAACCAGCTCTTTCATAAAATTGTGAAATTCTACTTGGCAAATACGCAGGGAACCCTTCTTCAGCCGGCATTTCTTCTAAACGACCGCTGATTTCTCTTAAAGCTTCTGCCCATCTTGAAGTGGAATCAGCCATTAAAGCAACATGGTAGCCCATATCGCGATAATATTCAGCGATTGTAACTCCAGTGTAAATACTAGCTTCTCTTGCGGCTACAGGCATATTTGAAGTGTTAGCAATTAAAACTGTTCTTTCAATTAAAGGTTTATTACTTTTTGGATCAATCAATTCTGAAATTTCATCTAGAGTTTGTGTCATTTCATTACCACGTTCACCGCAACCAATATAAACGATTATGTCAGCGTCGCACCATTTAGCAAACTGATGTTGCATCATGGTTTTACCTGTACCAAATCC
>JAVEVN010000131.1:0-3207 GCA_034005025.1 Candidatus Izemoplasmatales bacterium
AGATGAGAGATGTTAAGGACTTAGTGGAGTATGTAGCTAATCAAGTAAGCGATAGTTATTTTGAATAAAAAGATTTTTGCTTTAAAATGTCGTCCTTATTTTTTGAGGACGATTTTTTAAAAAAAGAGGTAGATGATATGATTAGAAAAATAAAAGGAACGCAAGATATTCTTCCTGGCGAAATTAAAAAATGGCAAGACCTAGAAGAAGTAATGCGCAATGTTTCTAAATTATTTAATTTTATAGAAATTAGAACGCCGATCTTTGAAGCATCGGAACTTTTTCATCGTTCTGTCGGAGAAACAACCGATATCGTTAAAAAAGAAACTTATGATTTTGAGGATCGCGGAAAAAGAATGAATACTTTAAGACCGGAAGGAACAGCTTCCGTTGTTCGTTCGGTCATTGAAAATAAGCTTTACACCGATGAAAACTTGCCGCTGAAGCTTTATTATTACGGACCGATGTTCAGATATGAACGTCCGCAAAAAGGCCGTCAACGTCAATTTAATCAGTTTGGAGCCGAGATTGTCGGAAGCGATTCGCCTTTAGCCGATGTTGAAATCATTAATTTTGCAGCGACTTTCTTAAGAGCGTTAAACATTAAAGATATCAAGATTAAAATCAACTCTTTAGGCGATAAAGAATCGAAAGAAGCTTATCAAAAAGCTCTTAAAGAGTATTTAAAGCCGAATATCAGTAAACTTTGTTCTGACTGCAATCGTCGCTATGAAGAAAATCCATTGCGAGTTTTAGACTGTAAAGTAGATAAAGACAATCCGGTATTAATTGAAGCTCCAAAACCTTATGACTATTTATCTGATAGTGCAAAATATCATTTCGATCAAGTAATCAATGCCTTAAAGTCTTTAGATTTAAATTTTGAAATCGATAAAAATTTAGTTAGAGGTCTTGATTATTATACACACACTGTTTTTGAAATCGAAAGTGACTTAGAAACTTTAGGGTCTCAATCGACTTTAGTTGGTGGCGGAAGATATAATAATTTATATGCTTCTTTAGAAGGACCTGATTTACCGGCTGTTGGTTTTGCTTTTGGTGTGGAAAGACTTTTGCTTGCATTAGAGGCTATCGATAAAAATGAAGAAAAAGAATTTATTCATGCATATTTTATTAATTTAGCTGACTTTATTGAAACTGACGCTTTATCGATTATCAATCAACTCCGTCACGGCGGAATTATTATTGATTATGATTTCTTCAATAAAAGCTTAAAAGCTCAGTTTAAACAAGCTGATCGATTGAATGCTAAGTTTTATTTAATTTTTGGAGAAGATGAAGCTAAGAAAAACGTTATCAATGTTAAGTCAAGTGCAACCGGCGAACAAGTAGAAGTTCCTTTAGCTGAAATATATCAATATTTAGTTGGAGAACTAACCAATAGAAATTGCAGCTCAAATTGTGATAGCTGCGAAGGGTGTTAAAACTAAAAAAGTTTTAGCCAACTTGACATTATCAAGCAGAAAAAGATGGCTAAAGCTTGGCCATCTTATTTTTAAAAAGAGGTATTAAATGATATTTGATCGTTTTATTTACATGATTGGAGAAGAAAGTTTTTCTGACTTAAAGAGAAAAATAGTCATGGTTTTTGGTCTTGGTGGAGTTGGATCTTTTGCGGCTGAAGCTTTGGTTAGAAGCGGGATTGGCGAGATTGGTGTCTGCGATTTTGATAAGGTTGATGAAACGAACTTAAACCGCCAACTAATAGCCTTGTCTTCAACTATTGATAAATATAAAGTTGAAATATTTAACGAAAGAGCCTTAGATATCAATCCTAAATTAAACATTAAAATTTTTAATGAGAAGGTCGATTTAGAAAATATTTCACAAATATTAAAAGAGAACTATGATTTCGTAATCGATTGTATAGATGATGTTGATGCGAAGGTTGAAATTGCCAAATATTGCCTTGATAAAGATATTAAATTTATTGCTTCTATGGGTTTTGCAAATAAATTTCATCCCGAGATGATAAGGATTAAAAAAATGAATCAAACCAGTGTTTGTCCATTGGCGAAAACACTTAGAAGAAAATTAAAAATGGCGGGTTATTCTCTTGATTTTCCCGTATGTTATTCCGAAGAAAAACCGGCTAAGTTATTAGATAATTCTTATTTAGGATCCACTTCTTATACACCTAGTGCGGCCGGACTTCATTTAGCGGCTTATGTCGTAAATCATTTTATAGGAGAGAATGTATGAAAAAAATAATTTTAGCAGGTGGATGTTTTTGGGGAGTACAAGCGTATTATGATAAAGTCGAAGGAGTAAAGTCAACTGAGACCGGTTATATTGACGGCGATTTTCCTAATCCTACCTATGAACAAGTTTGTAATGGCTCTAATCACGCTGAAGCGGTTAGAATCGAGTTTGACGAGTCAAAAGTAAGTTTAAAAAGAATCTTAGAACATTATTTCCAGATTATCGATCCAACAACACTAAATCGCCAAGGTAATGACTTGGGAAAACAGTACCGTACGGCAATCTTTTACTTTAACGACAATGATAAATTAGAAATATTAAATTTTATTGATAAGATTAAACCTAATTATAACAAACCGATTAGAACCGAAGTAAAAGAAGCTAATGAATTTTATCCGGCTGAAGATTATCATCAAAAATACTTAAAGAAAAATCCATGCGGATACTGTCATATCGATCTTAGTCTAGTTGATGAGTTAGATAAAGAATTCTTTGAATAATTAAAAGGGATGGTGAATTAGATGAAAAGAACTGATTACATTGGTTGGGATGAATATTTTATGGGTGTTGCCAAACTTTCAAGTATGAGATCTAAAGATGATTCTTCTCAAGTTGGTGCTTGCATTGTCAATGAAAAAAACAGGATAGTCGGAATCGGATATAACGGATTTCCTATCGGCTGTAGTGACGATGATTTGCCTTGGGATAAAAGCGATGATTTTTTAAGTTCTAAATATGCTTATGTAGTTCACGCTGAACCTAATGCAATTTTGAACTCCGCTGTCGACTTAAGCGGCGCGAGAATGTATGTGACGCTTTACCCTTGTAATGAATGCGCTAAATTAATCATTCAATCAGGAATCAAAGAAGTGATTTATTTAGAACATAAATATCCTGCTAATGTTATATATGAGGCTTCAAAAAGATTGATTGAGATGGCTAAAATCAAAGTAAGACATCTTGAAAACTATCATTTGAAGATAA
>JAVEVN010000132.1:0-3203 GCA_034005025.1 Candidatus Izemoplasmatales bacterium
GTTATCATGAATTTTGGTCTTCTGCAGTTAAGAAGGGTTATTCCGGAACTTTAGTTTATACTAAAAAAGCGCCGTTAAATGTCGTTTATGGTATTGACGGAGATGGATATAACGATGAAGGTAGAGTTATAACTTTGGAGTATGATAATTTTTATTTTGTAAATACTTATGTGCCAAATGCTCAACCGGAATTAGCTAGACTTGATTATAGAATGGAATATGAAGATAAATTAAGAGATTATTTGGTTAGATTAGATCAGATAAAACCGGTTATTTTAACTGGAGACTTGAATGTCGCTCATACGGAAATAGATTTGAAAAATCCTCAATCTAATCAAAAAAATCCTGGTTTCTCAATTGAAGAAAGAACAAAATTCACCGAATTGCTTGAAGCTGGATTTACGGATACTTTTAGGTATCTTTACCCAGATAAGATAAAATACACTTGGTGGAGTTACCGTTTTAATGCTAGAGCTAATAATTCAGGATGGAGAATCGATTATTTTGTCGTTTCCAATCGAATTAAAGATAAAATAAAAGAAGTTAAATTATTGAATGAAATTTATGGCAGCGATCACTGCCCAGTTGAAATCGATTTAGATATTTAAGTTTAAGAAAGGATTTCTGTGAATCGATTTGTTTTTAAGATTATAGCTGCGGCTACAATGTTTATTGACCATTTTGGACTAATACTTCTTGATGATAGTACTCTATTATATTCTATTTTTAGGATTATCGGTAGAGTTTCTTTTGTTATGTTCGCTTATATGATTGCGGAAGGTTTCTTTAAGACGAAAGATATAAAGGAATATTTGTTAAGACTGGGATTAGCAGCGATTATTCTTGAAGGTTTCATCATTATTTATTATTTTATCTCTGATGTTAATATGATCTTGAGTTTTAATATATTATGGACACTTTTTGCGGGATTGATTTCGCTTTATCTTTTCTATAATAAAAATAACTATTTAAAAATCCTTGTTTTACCGATTGTTATTGTCAGTGAGCTTTTCTTTTCATATGGTTCCTACGGGGTTTTAATGATAATCTTCTTTGGAATGTACCAAAGTAAAGTAAAGGCTATGATTTCAGTTTTTTTCTTGAATTTAATATATATAACCTATCCTTTGGCATATTTTATTCAAGGTTATCAATTCGCAAGGTTACCGGTTGAACAATGGTTTTCTTTAGGAGCAATAGTATTTATCTTCCTTTATAACGGTTTAACTGGAAAATATAAGTTGAAATGGTTTTTCTATTTGTTTTATCCCGGACATTTATTATTGCTTTATCTAATAGATATATTAAGGAGTTGAGTTTTATGGTAAAAGTCTTTTATGTAGAAGAAGTTAGAAAGATTGAAGAGCTTACTTTAGAACACAAACAAATTACAAACAAAGAGTTGATGTATCAAGCTGGTTATGTGTTAGCTAAAGATTTTTTGTCGCGAATGATGCCTAATGTCACTGATGAGATATTGGTGATAGCTAATACCGGCAACAATGGTGGAGACGCTTTAGTTGTTTTTCAAGAATTAAAAAAGCTTGGTTATAACGCGAAGTTATATATAGTAGGAAACAAAGAAAAGATGACAGATTCTTTTAAATACTATTATGATAACTTAGAGACTAAGGTTGAAAACAAAAGCTACAACCAATGGCTTAAAGAGATTAAAAATGCAAAATTTATCATCGAGGGTATTTTTGGAATAGGGCTAAATAAAGACATATCTGGTGACTTAAAATTACTTATTAACGATATGAATAAATTTAATAAAAACGTTTATTCAATCGATATTCCAAGCGGTATAAACGCCGATACCGGCGAGGTTATGAGTGTAGCTGTAAAGGCTAAATTCACCGGGGTTTTAGGCGTGTTAAAACTCGGTAATCTCCTTAATGACGCATTGGATTATCATGGCGAATTAAAGGTTTTAGATATTGGACTTTTAGAAGGATATAGCGATATTTATTATCTCGATTATAAAGATATTGATGTCTCAAGAATTAGACTTCATAACTCTCATAAATATACTTACGGAAAAAATGCTTTCATTGGTTCGTCTAATATGCCTGGCGCGATCAACTTGTCGGCAATGGCTGCTTTAAGAAGCGGACTTGGATTAGCTGAGGTTTTTTATGATGAAGATATTTATCGTCATAATTTAGAGATTATTTATAAAAAACTTAATAAGGATCAAGATTTTTCATCTTATGATGTGATAGTATTTGGACCGGGTTTAACTGAAGAAAAAGACATCTATAAAGAAAGCTTTGACAAGATTGAAAAAAGTTCTAAGAAGATTGTTTTAGACGCTGGTGGCATTAAATATTTAAACTTAAAACAAAAACATAAGAATTTATTGATAACACCGCATTTGAACGAACTAAGTCAGTTGCTTAAAGTAGAAAGAGACCTTATCAAGAAAAATCCAGTTCATTATTTAAGAGATTTAGCTAATAAGGGAATTATAACTTTATTAAAAGGACCGACAACGATTATTCAAGAACAGCGTTATACTTATTTGCTTCAAGCAAAAAACACCGGTTTAGCTACCGCTGGCAGCGGTGATGTTTTAGCCGGTATAATTTCTGCCTTTTTAGTTGATGAGACGATGATTAACGCCACTGTTAAAGCCTTCACAACTCATGCAAAAGCCGCAGATTATGCTAGAAAAAGAAGAAGTGAAGTAAGTTTAATCGCATCCGATATTATCGATAACCTCTATAAGGTTTGGTTAAACAAAAGGTAAAATAAATTTATTGTTTTCTTAGTTAAAAATTTAAATTAATTATATGTCAATTTAAGGTAGGTGTTTTAGATGAAATATTTAAGTTATTTTCCAAAATTAGATAAAACTGCCATTAACTTAGGGGCGACTATAACCGGCAATGTTGAGATTGGTAAAGATGTTAATCTTTGGTTTAACGCTACTGTAAGAGGAGATATGGCAGGTATTACAATTGGTGAAGGAACTAATATTCAAGATAATGTTGTCGTTCACACCAATACTAATTCCAAGACTTCAATTGGTAAATTTGTTACTGTAGGTCATAGCGCTATAGTTCATGCAGCAACAGTCAAAGACTACGCTTTAATTGGAATGGGTTCAATCATTCTCGATAAAGCTGTAGTTGAAGAATATGCAATGGTAGCTGCCGGAACAGTTGTGCCACCTGGGAAAATAGTTCCTTCTAGACATT
>JAVEVN010000133.1:0-3198 GCA_034005025.1 Candidatus Izemoplasmatales bacterium
TATTTACCAAATACTTACCATTTGTTCTTTAGACAAATACATTTTGTCATTTTCAGTAATTCCATAGAAATCTTGGAATTCTTCTAGATTACTAAGCTGCATATTAGCTCTTAAGATTGACGGTCCGTGAACGTCAACTTTAAGTAGTAGTTGGCTATATTCAGTTGATGATTTTATTCGCCATACTCTTGCCCAATTTTTAAAGAATTCTTCAAAGTTATGATTATCATTCTTCTTGCTGGCTTCAAGAGCGCATCTTAATCCACCGCTGTCGGCGATGTTTTCTGAAACTGTTAATTCGCCGTTACATTCGCCATAACCAGTCTCTACGCCTTCAAATAAGGCGATCATATCTTTTGCTTTTTTATTGAAAGCAGCTAAATCATCTTTAGTCCACCAATTATTAAGTGAACCGAACTCATCAAATTTAGCGCCGTTATTATCAAATGCATGAGATATTTCATGAGCCATAACCGCACCGATACCACCGTAATTTTCTGATGGTGTTTGTTTTAAACTGTAATATGGTTCTTGTAAGATAGCAGCTGGGAATACGATCTGATTGTTGGTTGGACTATAATAAGCGTTAACCATACTTGCTGGCATACCCCAAATATTTCGATTAGGTTCTTTATTGTATTTATCAAAATTATATAGATTAACGATTCTATTCATCGCTAATTTTTCTTCTAATACACTTGAGCCTTCTTCATAACCTTTAATTTCAAACTGTTCGTAATAAGGTTGAATTTCGTCTGGATAACCAACATGAACAGCTAAATGAGTTAGTTTTTTTATAGCTTTTTCTTTTGTTTCATCATTTAACCATGTATTATTAGAAATTCTTTCTTGATAGACGCCAATCATCTCATGAACCATAGTTTTAACGTCTTCTTTTGCGACAGGTCCAAAGTAATTCTCACCATAATATAAGCCGACGACTTGACTAAAACGGTCATAAGCCTGATAAAAAGCAAACTTATCTTTAGTTCTCGGTTCTTTAATTCCTGATAAAGCTCTCATAAAAGCTCCACCAGCTATTCTTATTTCATCTGATAAATCAGATGCGAAAGCAAGAGCGTTAGAAACTATCATCCATGATTTAATGATTTTGAAATTATCTTCACAGATAATCTTATCAAAAGCATTGATAAAATCTAAATTTGTCACAATCAGTTGATCGACTGATTGTTTAACCAATTCTTCTGCGTTACCAATAAGATTGAAGTTATTGGTCAACTTAATTATTTCTTCTTTTTTCAAAGGATTATACATCTTAACGTAATCCGCTTTTTCTACGCTTGATTTAGTAACTGGGACTAATAATTCATCAAAGTCTAAAGCTTCCGTTATCAACTTATCAACTTCTTCATCGGAGAAACCGTATAGCTTTAACAATTGTTTAGTAGTCATTGTAAATAATCCAATTAACTGCGCTTTCTTAGCTTCGTCTTTATAATAACTTGTATCAGGTAAGAATAAATCAGTTGCGCCAAAATATAAGATTTGATTGTTGCTGTTCATAAAGTCTTGCATCACATGGAAACCAAAAGGAGTTTCAATCGATTCAAGCGTAAAATCTTTAAATGCTTTTTCTAGATCTTTTAAGTTATTTAACGCTTTTATCTTATTCAAGATAACTTCAAAAGGTTTAGCTCCGAGGCTATTTCTTTTATCGAAATCTTTGGTCATTTGATATAATTTAATATACTTTTTCAAATTATCATTTAACCCTGTTTGATCTTTTTCCCATTTAGAAGTTAATTTTAGTAAAGTCTTTTCAATTCCTAAATGTAACTCTAAAAAAGCTGAAACAGCGGGTTGATCGCCAGGTATTTTTGCCTTTTCAATCCATTCGCCATTAACAGCTTCATAAAAGTTTGTTTTTATTAATTCTTTATTCATACTATCACCTCTTTATTTTATTGTAACACTTTAACTGTTATTTTTAATGAATTTTGACTAATCCATTATAACCCTAATCAAAAAAATTATATTATTATTAAAGATCGCTTGGTAATTTATTTCTTTTCTTTTGAATTAACTCCCAGAAAAGTAAAAACAAAAAATGTAAAACTAAGAAAATTGACCCAAGAACAATCCAATTAAGTGGAGTTCCTTCTAATATTGGTCTATATATATACATCGCATCGCCATAGCCTAAAACGGTAATTAAAAATAGACCGTAAATCATATAAAAAGCTAATCCAATCGGTAAAAGATGCCATTTCTTTAGCTCAGGTTTTAAATATCCGGTTTTTATCATTATAAATACAAGAAAGAAAATAATACTGTGATGAACTAATCCTGAAATTGTCATCGCATAGAAAAATGAAGAATCTTGGCCGATAAAATCCGGATATACTTGAGTTAAAATCCCGCCGAGAATTCCAACATAAGCAATAGAATGAAATACCGGACTATTCTTCTTGAAGATTAATACAGCTATAGCTAAAGCTAAACTGCTAGCGCCACAAAATGTTCCCGGCAAAATAGAACCAATACCGCTTTCTCTTAATGTAATGACACTTATCCGGTTCCAAATAATTGCCATTAACAAAACGATTCCGATGATTTTTATCGTCAGTTCAATCTGTTTTTCAGTTTTAACTTTCTTTTGAATAAAAATTGTTAAACCAGTCATGATTGTTATGACTACTAAAAGATAAAGGATATGTTCAATCCCATAGATTTGTGGCATTTTTTTGCTCTCCTAGCTAATATTTATTTGATTAATTACATTAGATTTATTATATCTCATCCTCATATTTTAAGCAATCATACCAAGAATAATTAGCTATATTTTTATCCACCTTCTTTAATTAAAAAATAAAAGACGTTATCTACATAACATCTTTTAATTATACCTAAAATTTATCTTTTTTAATACTATAAAAACTTATTGCTAATACTACCCGTATATAAATCAATTAACCGAGAATGTAATATATACCTTCATATGACACAACAAAAGCATAATTGCTTTGAGAGTAATTAAAATCAGTTGTATATTTAGCGACTAGATCCATCTCATAAGACTCTAAAGTGTCAAAGTTTAATATTGTTACTGTATCTTCGTTATAAAACATCCCGTATTCATTGTTTATATACTTAAAAGTATCGCTTATTCCTAAATCAGTTGTGGTTGAATTGATTAAATCATAAATTTGATATGTACCATTATCAAAAAGAATTTTA
>JAVEVN010000134.1:0-3191 GCA_034005025.1 Candidatus Izemoplasmatales bacterium
AGCCGATAGTATTTTCATAGGCAATAACCACATCATAGATCGAAATATAATCATTTGGATTCTGCGGATCAATATATTGAGTAAAACTTGTGATTGAAGCTACTATATCAGTCGCTGTAGTGAAGCTTACTTCAGACAAGATTTTTTCTTCTGCAATAGATGTATCTGGATTTATATAATTAGCTCTTAAAACTAATTGATAAGGAGTTAAAGGTTCAAGGTTAGAAATCAATACTGATTGTTCTACCGGTAAATAAGTAATCGTTTCTATCAAAGCAGTTGATTGATAAAGATCAATTGAATAGGTAACCGTTGGACCGTTTGAATAAATATAAACATCATAGACATTTACTAAAACCTCAGTTGCGTCAATAGTATTTATGTCCATTGAACCAGATACCATAAACGGGGCATCTACTTCAACTTCATCGATGATAACCATTTCGCCGTTATACATCGCCTCTAAAATTAAATGATATTTAGCTTCCTGAGCATTATAAAATTGAAGTTGAGCGATTGTATTTAAATAAGTTAGAGGATAAATCTCATAATAAGTTTCCTCAGGATACATTGGATTGATTGTCGCATATCTTAATTGAAAATCACTGTATCCAGAAGTCTTTCCATAAGCTATTTCAACATTATAAACTGAGATGTATTGTTCTTCGAAATAAGGATCGATATATTGAGTAAAATTAGTAATTTCTGCGACAGAATTTTTTAATGTAGTGAAACTAAAACTATAAACATTCTTTTCTTCTTTTTTCAAAGTATCCGGATTGATATAATTAGCTCTTAAAACTAAAGTATAATCCGACACTGGTTCTAAGCCGTCAATTACAATTGGTATTTCCTCAGTTGTTTCAATATCTTCAGGAATATAATCAATTGATTTTATAAGCGTTTCAGCTTGATAAAGATCGATAAAGCATTCAATTTCTTCAATGTTTTCTATATGATTAACAAAGGTATAGAAAGAAATTTCGGTATTATTGAAATAATCTATATAAAAACTACCAACAAGATTAAATGGCGCATTCATGATTATCTCATCGACAATAACAGTCTGGCCTTCAAAATCAGCTTCTAAGAATATCTGAAAGACGGCTCCATAAGAACCATAAAAGTAAAGTTGCGCTGATGTCTCGTTATTTAAAAGCGGATAGTATTCATAATATAATTCATCAGGATATTCAGGAAAAACCGTTGTATATCGCAAATTAAAGTTAGTGTAGCCTTCAATATTGCCATAAGCTATTTCTAGGTTATATATAAAGTAATGTTCTTCTTGCATCATAGGGTCTTGGTAGGAAGAAAAATTGGTTATAGCCGCTATTAAATCAGTATCGGTTTTAACCGTTTCTTGAGCTAAGACCTCTTCACCAAAGCCTTTGTCATAAACTACTTTTAATTTGTATTCTGTAAGTGGTTTTAAAGATGAAAAAGAGCCGTAATTTTGACCTAAAGAAATTAATTGTTCTTGTTTGCCAAATTGGTCTTCTAATACTATTTTTAACTGGTTGCCCTTAATGGCATTATCCTCATCAGTCACAGATACTTGATATATGATTTCATGAGAAAAAACCTTGATATTATCAAAGTTAGCTTTAGGACTATTTGGCACAAAAACAACTACAGCGACCACAGCGACCACTGTGACTGAAAAAGATTGGAATAAAGACTTAAGAATCTCTAATTTTGACTTCTTTTTCAGTTTTTCTAGAAAATTTTTTAGTCTTGACAAATTTCATTCCCCACTTAGTTTAATTTTATATTAATAAGAAGATAAATCAATAGATTATAATAAAATAAAGTAAAAAATTTTCTTTATTAGTTAAACTATTCTCGAGTTTAAAATTCTTTTAATTTTCTTCAATTTGTGGTATTATTTTGGTAAAGAATAATTTACTTAAAGAAAGGGATGCTTAATGAAAGATCCGAAGCAAAACTCAACCCCGTTTTTCACAAAATTAAAAGAATATGGCAACTCTCATGTGGCGCCATTTGACGTGCCTGGACACAAACTAGGAAGAATTGAAAATGACATGCAAAAATACGTCGGCAAAAAGATGTATTTATTGGATGCAAATTCACCTGTGGGTTTAGATCATTTGAACTATCCGACAGGAGTTATATCTGAAGCTCAAAATTTAATGGCTTCAGCTATGGGAGCTGACAGATCCTACTTTTTAACCAATGGGACAACCACAGGTATTTTAGCTATGGTTATGTCAGTCTGTAAAGCTAACGATAAGATAATCTTGCCGAGAAACGTTCATAAATCCGTAATTAACGGTTTGATTCTTTCTGGGGCTATGCCGGTATTCATCAAACCGAATATCGATGAATTCTTAGGTGTAGCTAATGACGTTACCTTTGAATCTTGTAAAAAAGCAATCGATGAAAATCCTGATGCCAAAGCGATTTTTATTATCAACCCAACTTATTTTGGGGTTGTATCGGACTTAAAACAAATAACCGATTACGCCCATCAACATAATATCGTCGTCATGGCTGACGAGGCTCATGGCGCTCAGTTTTATTTTTCTTCAAGGTTGCCTTTATCGGCTATGGAAGCTGGCGTTGACATCAGCGCTACTTCAATGCATAAAACAGCCGGAAGTTTAACTCAAAGTTCAATCATTCTAACTCAAGGCGAAAGAATTGATCACCAAAGACTTAGATCAACTTTGAACATGATGCAATCGACATCACCTTCTTCGCTTTTGATGGCTTCATTAGACGTTGCGAGAAAGACGATGTATTTCCAAGGTAAACAAAGAATTACAAATATCTTAAAACTAGCGAAGATCGCTAGAGAAAAACTAAAAAATATTCCGGGAATCCAAGTTATCGATAAAAGCTATATGCTCGATCAAGGCTGTTTTGATTATGACGAAACTAAATTGATGGTCAAAGTCAGCGATTTAGGAATTTCTGGATTTGATATCTATCAATTAATGAAGAAAAATTATAACATTCAATTAGAACTTGCTGAATCGCATATCGTCCTATGCGTTTTAACCATCGGTACCACTAAACAAGATTTAGAACGTTTAGTTCTTGCTTTTAAGAAGTTAGCGGAAAAATATTATAAGCTTAAAGATAAATTACCGAAGATCGAATTTCGTTATCAATTCCCGGAAACTTATGTTCTTCCAAGAGACGCATACCACGCACCAAAAACACTT
>JAVEVN010000008.1:0-14805 GCA_034005025.1 Candidatus Izemoplasmatales bacterium
AAATTGAACGTAAATTTAAAAAAGAAAGTATTGAAAAAAGAGCGACAAAACATATTATAAATTACCTTAAAGAAAGCGAAAAACCCATAGAATAAATATGGGTTTTTATGGTATAATATAAGTAGAAAAATATTGTTTGTTTGGAGGCATCTCGATGAGTTACAAAGCTTTATATAGAATATATCGCCCTAAGGATTTTAATGAAGTTGCTGGGCAAAAGCATATAACGCAAACATTAAAAAACGCATTAGCTAATGATAAAGTAGCTCATGCTTATTTGTTCAGCGGTCCTAGAGGAACTGGAAAAACTTCAATCGCTAAAATTTTAGCTAAAGCAATTAATTGTGTTGAAGCTCCAACTGAAAATCCTTGTAATGTATGCGATAACTGCTTGGGAATTCAAGACGGTTCTATCAGCGATGTCATCGAAATCGACGCTGCCAGCAATAATGGTGTTGATGAAATTAGAGAATTAAGAGACAAAGTTAAATATCTGCCAGGATATGTTAAATACAAAGTCTATATAATCGATGAAGTTCATATGTTATCTCAAGGAGCTTTCAATGCTTTGTTAAAAACATTAGAAGAACCACCAGCACATGTTATCTTCATTCTTTGTACAACTGAATTGCAGAAAGTTTTGCCGACTATTCAATCAAGATGTCAACGTTTTGATTTTAAAGCAATCAGCACTAAGGATATCATATCTAAACTAAAAGAGATTATTGAACTAGAAAAAATAAACATTGAAAAAGACGCTATCAAACAAATAGCAACTTATGCGGAAGGCGGACTTCGAGATGCCATCTCTTTACTTGATCAAGTTTACGCTTACAATCCTGAAAACGTAAGCCTTGAAGACGTAAATCAAATATCCGGAGCCGTATCAATGCAGACACAGGTGGAATTAGCAAAAGCTCTAGTTGATTTAGATTCAACTAAAGCGATATCTCTATTAACCGATTTATTATCTCAAGGAAAAGAAGTTAAAAAAATAACCTTGAATTTAATAGAGTTTTTCCGAGATATTTTGATGTATAATAATCTTCACGCTTTAGATGAAGCTAGCCTGTTATATGGAAACGAAGAATTTCAAAATTTAGCCGGCGAAATAAGTGATCGAAAAGCATTTTATATTATCGATGTTTTAAATAAAGCGTTAAATGAAATCAATTGGACCAACAATCCTAAAATTCATTTAGAATTAGCTTTCTTAAAAATCGCGGATAATGAAGATAACTCAAACACTAATGTTTTAGCCGCGATTGACGAAATCGAAAAAAGATTACTAGATTTAGAAGCTTTTAAAAATAAAAAAGAAGCCGAAGATAAATTGGAATCAAAAGAAATAACAAAAAATATTATTCTTAGTAATCGCAAGATTGAGGAAACAGATCCTGAAAAAATTAGAATCGCGGTTGAAAAAATAAAAGAAAGAATTTTTTCACTTGACAAAGAAGAGGAATCTAGCCCTAAAACAATAGAATCAGAGGAATTAGAAACCTTAGATTCTGAATTACAAGAAGATATCTCTGTTGAAGAGGAAAAATCTATAGAACCAGAAGAAGAGACTTCGGTAGTAGAAGAAACTGACCAAATTAGTTCTGATGAATCTCAAGAAATTCAAGAAGAGGAAATAATTCCAAACTCAAAACAAATAGAAGAAGATTTATGCGATGACATTTCTAATACATATGATATTCTTTTTGTTGAAGATGTATTAAATAATGGCAATAGACAAGATAAGGTGTCTTTACAAAAACGTTGGGAGAATTTCCCAGAAATTGAAGGAGAAGAAGAATCGAAATACCTAGCTTCCTTATTGGAAGCGGGAACGGTTGTGGCTTCCTCATACGATAAGATGATTATCACTTTTGCCAGCACGACAATCTGTAATACTTTGATGATGCCGGCAAACAAAAAAATAGTATTAGAAATCATTAGTAAAAAATTTAATAGAAATATTAATTATATGGCTTTGCCAAATAGTGTTTTCGCTGATATATCCAGTGAATTTATGGAAAGATATCGTATGGGAGAAACATATATTAAACTTTCTAAAATTGTCTGTGATGGATTGAAAGATGTATCTAAAGTTGAAAAAGCTTCTACTCCAGATGCAAAACCAAAAATCATCCAAGACGCAGTAGACTTATTTGGCGATAAAGTGATAGTAAAAGAATAAGGAGGATATTATGATTAATCCGCAAATGTTAAAACAAATTAGACAAATGCAAGAAGATATAAAAAGAGTGCAAAAACAAATTAACGAATCGACTTTTTACGGACAGGCCGGAGGCTCTGTTGTTAAAGTTGCAGTTAAAGGAACTAAACAAGTTGTTTCGATAAATATTAAAAAAGATGAGGTTGATTTAACTGATCTGGAAATGGTTCAAGACCTTATTGTTGCGGCGTTAAACGACGCTTTTAAACAAGTCGACAAAGAGATGGAAGAATCTTTAGGAGCAGTTACTCAAGGCGCTAACATGCCGGGATTATTTTAATGATCATTCCGCAATCTTTAGAAGATTTAATTGAAGAATTAAAAAAACTCCCTGGAGTAGGAAGAAAGACCGCTGAAAGATATGCGATGCATATTATAAACAAATATTCAATCGAAGACGTTAATACTTTTAGCGAATCTTTATTAAAAGCGAAAAATAAATTAAAACATTGTTCGATTTGCGGGAATTTAACTGATGATGATACATGCTCAATTTGCAAAGACGAAAACAGAGACAAATCAATAATTCTTGTTGTTGAGAGTGTAAAAGATGTCTTCTCAATTGAAAAATCCCGAGAATATAAAGGTTTATACCATGTGTTAAACGGAGTTTTATCTCCGATGGACGGAATGGGTCCGGAAGATATTAACCTAGATGGACTTTGGAAACGAGTAACTGAAAAGTCTATAAAAGAAATAATTATCGCAACCTCTTCAACTCCTGAAGGAGAAACTACTGCGTTATATATCAAAAGAGTTCTTCAAGATCTCGATATATTAGTTAGTAGAATTGGTTATGGAGTTCCAGTAGGATTAAACTTAGAATATGCTGATGATTTAACTCTGTCAAAAGCTATTGAAAATCGGAAAAAGATTTAAACTAAATTTTATAAAAAAAATATAGTTGACTTACTATTATTATGTTATAATAATATGTAATCCAAGCATTAATTAGGAGGGATTCCTTTGTTAGGTTTAATAAATATTTTTACCATGACTGTTATGGAAACTATAGACGGGTTCTTAGAACCTTATATAAATCAGTTATTAGGATTGTTAACCGGGTTGGATATTTGGCTACAAGCTATAGTGATTTTAGCCATTGCCGCTTTTTTCCTTACTGGACTTATTATTTTTATAAAAAAGAAGATCGTTGCTTTTATTGTAATAGCAGTAATAGCTGCAATTTTTTGGTTTGTATATTCTCAAGGATATTTAGACAGTTTCTTAACCATTAACATACCAGCATATTTTAATTTGATATAACTTTAAAGAAAGCGCTCAGTTTTTAAAAAGAGCTTTCTTTTTTTATTATATATATAAAATTTTTGAAGGATAAAATCCTTCAAAATTAGCATATAAAGGCAATTTTTTTAATTTAGAAAGGTGAGATTTGCTAATGATTTTAAAAAAATCAATAAAATTATTTATTTTGATAATTTCCGTATTTGTTATTATCTCATGCGGAAATACGACAGAACCTACCACTTTATCCACTAACGAAACTTCTTCAACTATTGAAGAAGTATTTTTACCGGATTTAAGCGGAGAAGATAAAGAAACTATAATTTCGGAAATGGACAACTTAGGATTATCCTATACAATTATTTATGAAACAAATACTGAAACCTCAGAAAATAACTTCATTAGATATGAAGGCGATTTTTCTTCTGGAGACAGCGTAACTGAATCAGATGACATTGTTATAGTAATAGCTACGCCATATTATGTTTTGCCGGATTTCGCCGGGATGACTCAAACTGAAATTTTTACTGTCCTTTTAGCCGAAGGCATTACTTTTAGTTTTGAATTAGAAGTAAACAATGACGTTTTGGAAAATACATTCTCAAGTTACGGTAATGATTTAATGCCGGGTCAACCTTTTGATGAACAAAGTGTTTTAATTGTTTATATCGCTTTTAATGAAACGAAATTACCTGATTTAACCGGTAAACTTAAATTTGAAATTGAGAAAATATTAACAGAAGAACAAATTTCTTACGAATTTGAATATATTGTTAATGATGATTTCGCTGAAGATTTATTTATTGGATATGAAAACGCTGAAATCGGTGATATTTATAACGACGAAACAGTTACTATTAATCTATATAAGAATACTTTTACTGATAACCCGACTTCTCTAATGTTTTCTAAATATATCGATGGAGGCGACGATACTTCTGATCAAGCTATAGAAATATATAATGCAACTGACTTAACGATTTCCTTAGGAGATTACCATGTAGTTATATTTACAAACGGTTCTTATGAAGTTAGTTATAGAATTGATCTTGATGACGAAGATTTAGCTCCTGGAGCTACATACTTAATAACAAATAAATCATCGACTAGTGCAACGCTATTACGTGAAGCTAATTCTAGAGGTTTGATTACTGAAGATTTAGTCTTTGACGGTAATGATACTATTCAATTAAGATATAAAAACGATACTTATATCGACAGTATTTATCACATTGGTAATCGAGATTTCGTTATGGATAATGAGGTCTATATTAGGAAGCCCGATGTTGTTAAAGGTGTTAGAAATTATGTCTTTACACAATGGATTTCATTTATACCGACTTATTTTGAAATAGTAGGAACTCATCCGGTTGATTTTGATATTACTGAAGGTCCAACTTTCACCTTAATAAACCGCGGTTTTGATGATCCTCTTGGCGGAATGGATTCAGTGACTTTAGTTTCTATCAATGATGGCGATACCGCTTCATTTACACCAGGATTCTTAGATAATGAAAGAGTTAGATTCTTAGGAGTAGATACTCCTGAAACTTATCCTGTAGCTGATCTTTGGGGACCGGAAGCTAAAGCCTATACAACGCAAATTTTAAATAGTGCAATTGGTATTTTCATTCAAAGCGATCCTGATTTAGGATATACTGAAACTTACGGAAGACATCTTGGGTTGGTTTGGGTTAATCTAGGTGAAGAAGGGATAACAATCGATATTTTAAGCAGTACCGGTCAAGTTATGAGAACCGAACATTTAAGCGGTTGGATTCTCTTAAACTATCATTTAGTACTGAACGGTTACTCATATAATTACTACGGTAGCGCTTCTACACTAGTGTTTGATAATCGACTATTATATCGTTGGTTCCAAGACGCTCAATTATTCGCAGCGTCTAATGGATTAGGCATTCACGAATGAGAGTTTTAGTAAGAATTTTATACGCTATGCTCGCTACAGGATTTTTCTTGTTGGCGTTAGTAATGGCAGAACAGGCTTATTTTAAGCCTTACGCAGATTCGTTGACTGACGAAGCTTCAGAATTGCCTGAGTTTTATTATTTTTATACTTCGATACCTAATTATCATAAAAGCGAACCGATAATTAAAATTAATGAAAACGGCTATCAAATATATGGTTATGAAGTAGCTCTAGCAAAAATAAACGATGATAATGAATTAGAAATGTTTGAGGCGGTTTATTTAGTCGTTTATAGCGACACACAAGACTTATCTACGATTAGTAATCTAGAATTAAACAATACAACAACCGATAGTTTTGAAGAAATAAGACTGGTTAAATTGGGAAACATTAGGTTATTCAACGGAGTGAACGAAGAAAATGTCGTTTACATACCGAAAGATTTGTTTTTAAGCGATAGTTTTGATAAAATATTATTAAAAGATACCGAAGGTAATACGATAATTGAAAGCGCTTTAACTATTGATGAAACAGATTTTACAATCAAAGAAAATATAGAAGCGTTTTTTAGTGACTTTGGCAGATTGCCAATCAGAGAAGATATGGATGACTTTCATACTGAAAACATTTATATGCAAGTCAATCATCCAAGCAGATTAAAATCGTACCTTATTTATTTAGTACCATATTTCACAATATTAATTGTGGCTACATTTTTAATTTTCTTCAAAAGAAAAAGATATGAATAAAAATAAAAAAAATTTATATATGACAAATAGGATTTGGGAGGACATATTTTTATGGAATTAAGATTACAAAATTTAACAAAGGTTTTTACTAATAAATCCGGGCAAGAGACAAGAGCCGTAGACAATCTTGATATCGTAATCGAATCAGGAACTTTAGTCGGTCTTTTAGGTCCGTCAGGATGTGGTAAATCAACGACACTTTTTATGATTGCCGGATTAATCAAACCGACTAGCGGTAAAATTTTCTTTGGCGATGATGATGTTACGAAATTAGATCCAGACAAAAGAGGAATTGGATTAGTTTTCCAAAATTATGCGTTATATCCGCATATGACAGTTTTCAAAAACATTCTTTTTCCACTGGAAAATCTAGACGTTCCAAGAGATGAAGCGTTTGAAAGAGTAAAAGAAATGGCTAATTTGGTTGGTATCGGCGAACTCTTGGATAGAAAACCTTCTCAACTTTCAGGAGGTCAGCAACAACGTGTTGCTATTGCCAGAGCATTGGTTAAAAAACCGAGAGTTTTACTGCTTGATGAACCTTTATCAAATTTAGACGCTCGTTTAAGACTGCAAATGCGTGAAGAAATCAAAAGAATCCAAAGAGAAACTGGTATTACTACAATATTCGTTACTCATGACCAAGAAGAAGCGATGAGTATATCTGATAAGATGGTTGTTTTAGACTTCGGAAGAGAGCAACAATACGATGCACCGCAAGATATGTACAATCAACCAGACAACTTATTCGTTGCTAAATTCTTGGGTAATCCACCAATCAATGCTTTAGAAGCCGAAGTAAAAGGTAAAAAATTGATAATCAACAACAAGCCTTTTATGGATGTTAACTTACCTGATGGGTTATATGACATTGGTATGAGACCAGAAAACTTTAGAGTTTCTGAAGATAATGATGGTTTCGAAACTAATATCAAAGAAATTTTCCACATCGGTAGAGATACAATGATTCATTTTGATTATAACGAAAGAAATGTAAGAGCCTTAGTGGATTCAGATTCCATAAATGACAAGCAAAAAACAGTTAGTCTTACCATTAAAAAAGAAAGAGTATATATATTCGATAAGGAAACCGGAAAGGTATTGAGTCATGAATAATCTAAAACAAACCATAAAAGGTTTTTTTAGAAAGATTGGCGAAGCTATTAAAACCTTTTTCTGGAATATTAGAAGAGCAATTAAAAATGTTAACAGAAAACTTGGTTCTAAATTTGATTTTCTAAGAAGAATGCCAAGTTGGATTAAAGCCCTTGTTTATCTTTCGCCAGCTTTAATCGTATTGGCCATATTTACTTTTTGGCCAATTATTAACTCCATCGCTCTTGTAGCTTACCAAGGATATAATCCAACCAACGATACAATCACTGGGTATACTGTTTTTGGTAACTTTATTAGAGTTTTAACAGATGAATCATTTATTGTACCTGCATCACACACAGGTTCATCAGCGGTTATTAATACCTTAATTATTGTTTTTATCAGTGTTCCTATTTCTATTTTCTTGGCATTAGGAATTTCAGTGGCGTTAAACTCAATCAAACCGTTAAAAAGCTTTTTCCAAACAATTTATTTCTTACCTTATGTAACTAATACAATTGCGATTGGTTTAGTTTTTGCTTATATGTTTAGAGCGGATGGTGGTTTGGTTAACCAATTCTTAGGTATATTTGGCGTTAGAGCTGATTTATCATGGGTTGAAGCTGGAGCCGTTTATTGGCGAAGCATGTTCGTTTTAATCTTTTATAGCATCTGGTCATCATTAGCATTTAAGATTATGGTATTTTTAACCAGTATTCAAGGCATTGATAAACAATATTATCAAGCAGCCGCTATAGACGCTACACCTAAAGGAAGAATTTTTAGTAAAATTACCGTTCCTTTAATTTCACCAATGATTTTTTATATCACCGTTACTTCAGTAATTGGTGCATTTAAAGTCTATAATGCGATTGTTGCGTTATTCGGTCCACAAGGACAACCTAGTGGAGTTGATTATAACTTACAATCAATCGTTATGTACATCTATCAATTTATCGATAATCCTAATCCTGGTAGCTTATCAATCGCTGCAGCAGGCTCTTTGGTGTTATTTGCGATTATCTTGTTGCTTACAATTGTTCAAATGCAAGTCAGCAAGAAACGCGTTCATTACTAGGAAAGGAGCTATATAATGGATAAATTATTATTTAAAAAAACCAGAAAAATTGAAAGTATTACTTTTATATTTGATGCTTTAGCTCTTTTAATATACATAGGGTTATTATCTTTCTTATTTTCTTTCATGATTGTTCCTTATAAGTTAGATGGCGGAGTGAACTTAGAATTTTTACAATATTATTCACCAGTTTCATATGACCGTTATCAACTATATACAGTCATCTCAATCTTGTTTTTATTCTTAGTAGTAGCTTTTCCAATGTTGGTAATAAACATAAAGAAAAATAAAACTTTGACAATTTATGATTATAATTCTTATAATGCCGCATCTAAATTTGTTCAAGCGATTATTAATCTCGCTTCACTAAATCCTTTCAGCGCAGCTTTAAGAATTTATAACACTTTTGTTTTAATTAAATTTGTTAAAGGATATACTGCTAAAGAATTCTTTCAAAATATTATTCCTGGTATCAAGAAAAAAATTGAAGAAAGAAAAATTAAAAAAGCAGAATTAGAAGCAGAGAGTACTGATGATTATTCAGCCTCACTGAAAAAGAACATCCGTAGACAAACTACTATTAGCGTTTTTAGATTATTGTTTACTTACTTATTCTTAGTATTTATGGCTTTATTAATTATCATTCCATTCTATTGGATGGTAATAACTTCATTAAAGGATTTCTATGGAGCCACAAGACCTGACCCAGAATTCTTCATTGGAATTTCTCAGTGGTCATGGGTCAACTACAAAGTTGTTATGACGGAATTGAATTTTGGACTTTATATTAAGAATACCGTTATTGTCGCTTTATTCTCAACCGCTGGAACAATCGTAACAACTGTTTTAGCATCTTATGCATTCGCAAGAATTGAGTTTAAAGGTAGAGAATTGTTATTTTCAATCTTGATTATGACAATGATGATTCCTGGAGAATTATACGTAATCACCAACTTTATCACCGTAAGTAAAACTGGTTTAGGTTGGGTTGGAATGCCAGTAGGAGAAAATCAATACTTCTTAGCGATGATTATTCCTTTCGTTACTAGTATTTCTTATATTTTCTTCTTAAGACAAAACTTTAAACAAATTCCTGAATCACTTTATAAAGCAGCTAGAGTTGATGGCTGTAGCGATTTCAAATTCTTAACAAGAGTTATGGTCCCGATTGCCTCTCCAACAATATTTACCATTACAATATTGAATGTATTTAGTTCATGGAATGCTTATATTTGGCCGAGAATCATTACCGGTGTCGGCGGTGCGGAAGGTAAAACCTATTGGTTGATTTCAAACGCCTTGAGAGACACATCATTTACTCAAGATAACGGGCAAGTGATGTACAACTTGCAAATTGCGGCCAGTGCTTTAGTTACAGTTCCTTTATTAATAGTTTTCTTCCTTTTCCGTAAATATATTATGAACGGTATCGGCAGAAGTGGAACGAAAGGTTAAAGGAGGGATAATTGATGAAAACTAAAAAGATTTTATTATTCTTATTATTAATAACCTTAACCGTAACCTTAATGGGATGTCCTGCAAAAATTAATACGCCGCCAAAATTTGTTAAAGTAGTTGGCGAAGAAATACAAGATATCAATCTAGTAACTTACTATCATATTAAAGGAACTGAATTTACTCCTGAAATTATGATTCAAAACTTAAAAGATAACCAAGACATCATCGCAATCGATTATGATCAAAGCGTTGTAAATGTTGGTAAAAATCGTGCTTACAATACAATTTCTGATGATGTCGTAGTTGAAACCTTTTATCAGGTATGGGCAGATAATTCAGATGTTAATGGCGATGAAATCATCGATGAAACTGATGAAGAATTCTGGGGAACGCTAAAAACTGATGAAGAAGGTAATTATATTTTAGACGAATCAAAAATTTTCTTATTGGAAGTATTGATGAACTTTGGAGGTAAGATGCCTTTTACCATGAGAGTCAAGGATGCTGATGGCGCTGAAGCGCAAATAGATGGCGAAATAATCGTCGTTAACGAAGTTCTTTTAGTAGATTATGCTTTAGAATCGCTTATTTATCCAGAAGTAATCGCTGAAGAAATGACTTTAGAACTATCAGATTACTTAAAAACATTCGGCGTTGACTTGTCATATGAAGTTGATAACGATGTAATTGATTTAGAAACAGGATTGGTAAGTGTCGATGACGTTGAAGGTCAATTATCGGTTACCCTTACTGTTACAGCTACAAGAGGAGATACTACAAAAACAAAGGTTTTTACAATCAAAGTTGGACAAACTCCAATCTCTGACATTGTTGATGAATTAAGTTAAAAAACATTTGAAATACTAAACTACAATAAAACAAATATTTCAATAACGTTTCATATAGTAGAAAAAAGGAAGATTTTGTTATATAATGTAGTTGATAATAAAAGATTATTCAAGGAGGAATAAAATGAGTTTAACAAGAAAATTTATTGGTCTTTTCATGCTTGTTGTTTTTGCTTTCGTATTCATCGGCTGCAACAACACAACAACTCAAGAAATTACCCAAAATACCACAGATAACACAACAGAAGTTACTGAAACGACGAATCCGACAACGGATACTGGAACAGTTACAACTGATACAGAAACTTCTAGTGGTGATGGAGTTCCACAATTTATCGGACTATTTCCTAGACAAACAGTCTATAAAGGCTCACAAGTTTATGATATTTTAGCTGGAGCTAAAGCTGTTGACGAAGAAGATGGCGAACTTGAAATTCAAGTAGCTGGTGCTTTTTCAACTACAAGAGTAGGAACATATGAAGTATATGTTTATGCTCAAGATAGTGATGGAAACACTACAACAGAATTAATTACTTTAACAGTTAAAGAATTATCTGCTTTTGCAATTCCTGATGAATTGACATCTGATCCAATCACTATTGAATTATGGCATTCAAACGGAGCTACTATTGAAGCTGCATTGAATGGCTATGCAGATGAATTCGAATTGCTTCATCCGAACATTACTGTTGTCATTACTAAAAATGGTAACAACTATGATGAATTAAGAGAAAATATGGTTAATGCAATTAGAGGCGGACAAATTCCTAATATTGTTCAAAACTATCCTGACCATGTTATGGAATACATTGATAACAATGGTGTAATTCCTCTAACTCCTTATATTTATCATCCAATTCACGGTTATGACCCTGCAGTTGAAGAAGAATCATTCTTAGATATTTTATTATCTTATCGTAGAGAAAATTCACAATATGCTAATGATGGTGAATATTATTCAGTACCTTTCAATAAATCAACAGAAGTTATGATTTATAACAAATCAATGTTTGATCGATTGATAGCTGACGGTGTAATTGATGAAGTTCCTAACACTTGGCAAGGTCTATTTGAACTTGGGCCTGCTTTAATGGCAATTAAAGATGATGTTATCGATGAAATAGCAGCTAATTTAAATGCTTCACCAACTTTATCAGTTCATAAAACTCCTGCAGAAATTCAAGCGATAAAAGATAATTTCGTACCAATTACTTATGATTCACCTGCCAATGCATTTATTACATTGACAAGACAATGGGGCGGAGAATACACAGGCATTACTTCAGCTAGAACAGGTATTATCAAATTTGATAACCCTCAAACTAGAGCAATGTTAAGTTATTTCTTTGATAATAGAGACGATGTCTTTACATTACCTGGTAAATGGGGTACAGAATATGCTTCTGACGCATTCAAAGTTGGTCAAACTGCAGTTACTTTCGGTTCAACAGGTGGCGCTAGATATAACACTCCAACTGTTGTTGACGGAGAATATGTATTTGAATTTGGTTTAATGCCAATGCCTTATAACGCTGATATGCCAGAAAATAGAACAGCAATTCAACAAGGAACTAACATGTCAATCACCACAGCAGGTGATGATCAACAAAAATTAGCTTCTTGGTTATTCTTGCAATTCTTAACAAGTAAAGATACTCAATTAGACTTCGCATTAAAAACTGGTTATTCACCAGTTAGATATTCAGTTTATGATACTCCTGAATATATTCAATTTACACAAGGTTTAGACTCAAGTGGCAATCCATTAGGCGGAGAAGCTTTAATGATTTCTTTAGCTGCTAACGCTGCCGCTCAACAATCTGATTTCTTATTCTATGACCAAGCTTTCATCGGATCATCAACAGCGAGAGCTGAAGTTGAAATCGCTTTTGAAAGAGTAATACTACAGTCATTAGAAGGAACGACAAAACAACAAATTATCGATAACGCTATTGCAGCGGCTGTCGAGAATTCTGAGAGAGTTTTACAATAATAGGGATTAAATTAATAGAAATTAAATATTAATTTAACATATAATTTAAATTATTCTAAAAAAGGAGGATAATATGAAATTGAACAAAAAGATTTTAAGTATTTTCTTCATCGCGCTATTTGCTATTGCATTAGTTGCCTGTGGAGAAACTACGATTTCTTCTGAAATTGTTGATACTACTGAAACGACAGAAATTACAGAAACAACAGAACCAGTGGTTACGACAGAACCTGAAGAAATTGATTGGGCTGCTTTAGAAGCCTTATTAAAAACAGATTATCAAGCTACTTTAGACAATGAAGAATTTGTTGCTACAGAAGATTTGACGTTAATTACTTCAATCGGCGATGCGACAATTACTTGGGAAAGTAGTAATACAGCTTACTTAGGACATGATGGTACTGTAACAAGACCTTCATTCACTGAGGGAGATAAGACTGTTACATTGACAGCTACTCTTACTATTGGTGAAGAAACTTATGAAGTAATGTTCTTTGTAACAATTGGTAAACTAGCTAAAACAGACGCTGAAATTGCTGCTGAAGTATTAGCATCAGTTATGGTTTTCCCATTCAAGGAAAAATGGTCTTCAGCTGATAGCGAAACTTTAGAATTCTTAACAGAAGGCAAAGACGCTGATGATAATGTTTACGCTGTTACTTGGTCATCTTCTAATCCAGAAATTATAGCCATAGACGGAACGATTGTTCAACCTGATGGTGCTGACGTAGTAGTTACAATGACAGCTACAGTCACTATCAATTCAGTTGACTATTCCGATACTAAAAACTTTACAGTTGCTAAAATGGAAGAAGGAACACCTGTTAGTACTATCGCAGAAGCAATTGCTATGGGCGAAGACGCTTATGTTAAAATTTTAGGCGTAACAGTTATAGCTAAACATGACTCTGGTGATGTATTCTTTACAGACGGTGTAGATATTCTTTATATCTATACTCCAACTTTCCAATCTGAAATTGGTGGAGTTTATGATATCACTGGTTTAATTGACATTTATTATAACGCTCCTCAATTAGCTGGAACTGATACTCATCCATTAAGAGCAGAAGCTTCAACTGAACCTGTGTCAGCAATGACATATGTTGAAAAAGCTGGTATTCTTGATATTATTTCTGAACAAACTACTCCTACTCCTGAAAACTTATTCTCATACAGCGCTTATACAGTAACTGCAAAAGTTTACTTTAATGAAGCTTGGGGTAATTACTCAGTATTCTTAGTACCTGTTGATTATGACTTTGAAGCAGCTTTAGCTACAGGCGCAACTCAACCTAATGGCGATTCAATCATGATTTATTACAAATCTGATATGGACGTATTAGAAGCTCTTCATGGACAAGAAATTACACTTGATATAATCTTACAAGGATGGCGTTCAGATAAGAGTGTTTGGTATGCTAACTTCTTTGGTACAGCTGATGACATTACACTTTCTTTCACAGATGATACTGAAGCAGTAAATGCAGTAATTGATTCATTAAGTTTCCCTTATTCAATTATTGAAGACGAAACTCTAGAATTAATTAGCTCACTTTATGGCGCTACAATTACATTTACCTCAACTAATAATGCAATTATTGATCCTACAACAGGTGTTGTAACAGCTACAGGTTTAACTGAACAAACTTCAGTCACTTTAACTGCATCTGTAACAAGAGGTGAAATAACTGCAACAAAAGACTTTATTATTAAAGTTGGTCCACTTCCTCTAAGTACAATTTCAACAGCTCTTCTTTTACCTAAGACAGATCTAGCTAAAATTGAAGGTACGATCGTTGCTGGTGGATATTACAACTTATTCTTTATCCAAGATGCAACTGACAATATCGCATTATATGTTAGCGACTCAACAATCATTACATTACTAGAAGCTAATGTTGGCAATGTTGTTACAATCGTTGGAACAAAAGACTTATATAACGGTTTACATCAAATAAGAGTTACGGAAGCTACTTTCGTTGCAACTGGAACCGCTGTAACAGCAACAAATATTGACGCTTTAGCTTTAGATGAAACCGCATTACTAGATCATCAAGGTGAACTAGTAGAATTAACAGGAATGGTTATCACTGATGTTTACATCGATAGTTTTGGTAACTATGAATTCACATTGGAAAGACTTTCTGATGGCGAAGTAATTAAATTAAGATGGGATTCTCGTTAT
>JAVEVN010000135.1:0-3179 GCA_034005025.1 Candidatus Izemoplasmatales bacterium
ATTTAAGTAAATAACCTTATCAAACTTATCCATACCCTTCATCGCCGGGATAGGATTTCCAAAAAATCGAAATTCACTATCGTAATCATCTTCGATAATGTAGCGATTTTCCTTCTTACTTGCCCAATTTAAAAGTTCAAGTCGTCTTTTGATCGGTGTAACTATTCCTTTAGGGAATTGATGAGATGGTGTGGTGTGAATGATATCGATTGAAGACTTAATCAATTCTTCAACGTCTAGGCCTTCTCCACCTAAAGTTATGCCTTTGACTTTAACTCCATAGGATTTATATAAAAGATAGTTTTTTATGTAAGACGGATCTTCAACGCCAAAGGTTTTTTCTCTTCCTAATAACATTACTAATAAAAGCAATAAATGTTCCGAGCCGCTCGCAACGATTATTTGTTCTGGTGAAGCTTTAATTCCCCGATAAGAAAATAAAACCTCAGAGATTCTTTCCCTTAATTCATAAACGCCAAAATTATCGCCGCGATTTATGTAATTAGGGAGTTTATCTAAAATAATGTCTCTTTCAATCTTCGCTAATTTATCGTAGGGGAAATTTAATGAATCGACTTGATTAGTCTTAAAGTCTACCGCATAGACCTCTTTTGGTTTTGGTTTAATATCAATTTGATTGATTTGTTCATAACGATATAAAAAGCTTAAATCAGCCGCAACGAAATAACCGACTTTAGCTTTTGATTTGATATAGCCTTCAGCTAATAATTGATTATAAGCTGATTCAATCGTTGTTTGCGATATTTTTAAGTGATTGGCCAATTTCCTTTTTGAAGGTAATTTATCATTTTCCTTAAGCAATTTATTTTCAATCGCTTTTTTTATCTCATTATATAGTTGTTCATAAATTGGCGTATCACTAGTTCTATCAAGAAAGAATGTCAACATAAATCTGACCACCTTTAATTTTTATTAACTGAATATTTAAAAGATATCAGTTACAGGTATAATATAATTGAATACAAGTTAAAAGTCAAGAGAAGGTGAGGTATTTAATTTATGAATGAAAGATACGAATTAAACAAAGAATTAGCCCAAATGTTAAAGGGCGGAGTAATTATGGACGTAACTAACGCCGAACAAGCAAAAATAGCTGAGGAAGCGGGAGCTTGCGCAGTTATGGCTTTAGAAAGAATTCCAGCTGACATTAGAGCTGCTGGTGGAGTTTCGAGAATGAGCGATCCATTACTTATTAAAGAAATTCAAGCTGCAGTAACGATTCCGGTTATGGCTAAGGTAAGAATTGGTCATTTCGTTGAAGCGCAAATCTTAGAAGCTTTAGAAATCGATTATATCGATGAGTCTGAAGTATTATCTCCTGCCGATAATATCTATCATATCGACAAAAACCAATTTGCCGTTCCATTTGTTTGCGGTGCTAAAAATTTAGGTGAAGCTTTAAGAAGAATCTCTGAAGGAGCCGCAATGATTAGAACCAAAGGTGAACCAGGAACCGGTGATGTTGTTCAAGCAGTTACGCATATGCGTTTAATCCAAGGGGAAATAAGAAATGTTCAATCCTTAAGAGAAGATGAATTATTTAACAAAGCTAAAGATTTAGCAGTTCCTTATGACTTATTGAAATATGTTCATGAAAACGGAAAGTTACCAGTAGTTAATTTCGCAGCTGGCGGTGTAGCTACACCTGCGGATGCAGCATTGATGATGCAACTGGGTGCTGAAGGCGTATTCGTTGGTTCAGGAATATTCAAATCAGGAAATCCAGCTAAAAGAGCTCAAGCAATCGTTAAAGCGGTAACTAATTATAACAACCCTAAAATCTTAGCTGAAATCAGTGAAAACCTTGGTGAAGCTATGGTTGGTATCAATGAAGAAGAAATTGAACTTTTAATGGCGGAAAGAGGAAAATAAACCATGCTCATCGGCGTACTTGCCTTACAAGGAGCATTTATTGAACATCAAAGAATGCTTGAAAAACTAGGCGTGCAAACTTTTACTATCAGAAACAAAGAAGACTTAAACAAAAAGATGGATGGACTTGTTTTACCAGGTGGAGAATCCACCGCAATGTATAAATTATTAAAAGATTTAAATTTAGAAGATAGCATTAAAACCTTAATATCAAGCGGTTTACCTGTAATGGGTACCTGCGCAGGATTATTGCTTCTAGCAAAAAAAATTAAGAATTATGATCATGCTTTTTTAAAGGTTATGGATATAACCGCAGTTAAAAATGCTTACGGAAAACAGTTAGGTTCATTCAAAACTAAAGGTGAGTTCGCTGGAAAAAAAGACATACCTTTTGTCTTTATCAGAGCGCCTTACATTGAAGACATATCTAAAGACGTTGAAGTCTTAGCAATAGTCGATGAAAGAATTGTGGCGGCTAGACAAAACAATATCTTAGCTACTGCTTTTCACCCAGAACTAACCAATGATTTAACCATCCATCAATATTTTTTGAATATGATAAAAAAATAAAGGAAGTCAAATGACTTCCTTTAATCTTTTATATAGAACTTTTTAACTCTTGGTTTTGCCATATTAGTTAAAATTTCATAGGTGATCGTCAACGCTCTTTTTGCCATCGGTTCGAGCAATTTATTCTCTCCGAAAACTTCAACTTCTTCGCCTTCAGAAATCTCAACACCCGTAACATTAATCATTGTTAATCCCATACAGATTCTACCGATAACCGGTAATTCAATTCCTTTGTAATAAACAAAATCGTTATTGCTTAAAATTCTTGGATAGCCATCCGCATAACCAATCGCAATCGTCGCAATCTTCATTTCTTCTTTAGCTATGAAGGTCCTATTATAACTGACGCTGTCACCCGGATGAAGATTAGTTATTTGAATAACTTTCGCATAAACGCTCATCACCGGAAGAAATTTTTCTTCGCTTTTTACCGGTGGATAACCATATAGCGCGATACCTGATCTCGCTAAATCATAGGTTTTAATATTTTGTTTAACAATAGCTGAACTATTAGCCAAATGAATTTTACCATAATTGATTTTTTCTAACTTCAGCAAATCGATTAAACGATTAAACAAAGATGCTTGTTTTTTAGTAAATTCCTCATCGCTTTCACTGGAAGAAAAATGACTGTATATTCCAGTGATGTTTAAATTTGATAATTGAGAAATCTTTTTTACTGTTTCTAATACTTCTTTTAAATCTCTCTCTTCATG
>JAVEVN010000136.1:0-3173 GCA_034005025.1 Candidatus Izemoplasmatales bacterium
GTTTGTAATCAAGATTGATTGAATCAAGATTAACATTAACCGTATCAGTAACCTCGCTTATATCTAAGTAATTGGATTCAAAGAGAGCAGTTTTATTTTGAGCCACCAAATTACCAGCTTTATAAACTGATTCTATGTCAATATTTTTTAAATCTTTAAAGACGACGAAATCAGCTTTTTTACCAGGAGCAATCGCACCAATATCTTTGATATTATAACAATTAGCGATATTTATAGTAGCCATTGAAATGGCTTCGATTGGCTCTATTCCATAATCGATAGCTATTTGAATGTTATTGTCCATATGGCCGATTTTTTTAATATCAGACGGATGTAAATCGTCGGAACAGAAGATAATTCTATTGTAATATTTAGGAGAAACTCCCGGTAATAAATCGCTAACGTTTTTTGTTTGGGAACCTTCTCTTAAGTGAACATACATCCCTCTTTTCACCTTTTCAATCAGTTCTTTAGGTGTTGTGCATTCATGATCTGTTTCTACTCCAGCTAAACGATAAGCGTTCAAATCTTTTCCGCTAAGTTCAGGTGCGTGGCCGTCAATAGTTAAATTTTTAAATAAATTCAACTTATCTAAAACTGAAACTTCTCCGTTAATCGTCCCTGGATTATCCATCATTTCACCTAAACCTAAAACTTGTTTGTTAGTTAAATATCGTTTTAAGTCTTCAGCTTTTAAATCGGCTCCAGAAGTTTCAAATGGTGAAGAAGGAACACAAGAAGGAATCATCATGAAAACATCTAAAGGCGAAGCCTTAGATGCCTCTAACATGAAATCAATTCCCTTATTGCCAAGCACATTAGCAATTTCATGACAATCGGCAACAACCGCTGTCGTTCCTCTTGGCATAACTGCTAAAGCATAATTATTTGGCGTCAGCATGCTTGATTCAATATGAACGTGCCCATCGATAAAACCCGGTGCTATATAATAACCGGATAAATCAATTGTATCTTTCGCTTCATAATCTCCGATACCGATGAAATACCCATCTGATATCGCTAAATCACCTGTATCGATATCTTTGGTATAGACATTGATAATCTTAGCATTCTTAATAACCAAGTCGGCTGGTTTTTCGCCTCTTGACACAGCTAATAATTTTTGTTTATCCAAAAAAACATCCCCTTCATTTACTCAATATTATCTATAAAATCTCTTAAAAGATTAAGAGCTACCAATTTACGATATTCCTTATTTGATCTTTGATCATCAATCGGTTTAATTAAAGGTTCATACCAAGAAACTATTTTTTCTTTCATCGCTTTAATTTCATCAACCGTTTTATTGATCAATTTAAGTTCAATGTTTCTATCTCTTACAACATAGATATTAACCGCTCCAAAAGCGATTCTAATATCTTCAATCTGGTTATTTTTAATTCGATAAGCCCCACCAAAAGATAATTTTGATATGGCATCTGATAATCTTGGGCCAACTTTCTTAAAATAAGCTCGACTAAAATCTAGTTTAGGTAAAATAACTTTTGTCATCATTTCATTACTTTCCAACGTGATTTTTCTAACACCTTTGATAAAGTCTTTTAAGAAAACTCTTCGAGTAATATTAACTGATTTTATTTCTACTTCGGCAGATATTAAATATAGCGGAACCAAAGAATCACCTGCTGGAGAAGCGTTGCCAATATTTCCAGCTAAAGTTGCGGTATGTCTGATCGCCGGACTAGCCATCTCTAAAATAGTGTATCTAAGAAGTTTTGGAATAAGTGAATTTTCCATAATCTCTTCAAGAACTACACCCGCACCGATATAAATAAAGGAATCATCTTCATAAATCTTCTTTAGTTCTTCTAAATTACTGATATAGACTATATCTTTTTTATAACCGATCGGCATCGAAGTATGCGAACGATTCTGAATAAGCATATCAGTTCCGCCAGCAACTATTTTCACATCTTTTTCATTTAAGATATTTAAGCATTCGTCTAAAGTTTTAGGAATATATGCTTCTACCATAAGCCTTCACCTGCTCTAGAAGCTTCCTTAACCGCTTCAATTATTAAATTGTAGCCGGTACAACGACATAAATTACCTGAAAGCCCAATCTTAATCTCAAAATCCGATGGATGCGGATTTTTATTTAACAAACTCTCAGTCGCAATTATCATTCCCGGTGTACAAAATCCACATTGGACACCACCGGTTTTTGCAAAAGCGTCTTTGATTACTTCATATCTTTTAGTTTTTGAAAATCCTTCAATCGTAATAATTTCTTTACCGATGACATTCGCTAAAGGAACTGAACAAGAATTGACTATTTCATGATTCATCAAAACAGCACAAGCACCGCACTCACCTTCACCGCAACCCTCTTTAGGTCCGGTTAAGGAAAAGTCCTCACGAAGAACATCCAATAGTCTTCTATTTGGATTAGTCTCGATTTCAATCAATTGATCATTTAGTTTAAAATTAATTTTCGCCATTATTAATCAACTCCATAATATATTCCGGAGAAACCGGAATCTTATACACATTTTTCTTAATTGCTTGCTCGATTGCTATAGCAACTGCTGGAGCTCCGCCAATCAATGATAATTCACCGACGCCTTTAGCTCCGTAAGGACCATATGCATATGGATTTTCAAATAAATAAGTTTCCATCGGAGGCATATCCATAGCCGTTGGAATTATATAATCTGTCATGTTCTTTTGCATGATCTTTCCATTTTTATGGTTCATCACTTCCAAATAGCCATAAGCTAAGCCCTGTGCTAAACCACCATCAGCTTGACCTTGAACGATTCTGTCATCGATAGATTTACCGACATCATAAACCGACCAAGCATTCTTAATATAGACTTGATAAGTTATTTTATCGACTTCAACTTCAACAACATTAACTCCCCAAGAATAAGCGGGATAAGCATCGCCTCTAAATGTTTCCTCATCATATTTAATATACTCAGGTTGTTCGTACTCTTTTTCAACTACAAAAGAATCTTCTCTGAATCTTTCTTTCATCTCTTTAGCCGCTCTAGCTAAGATACCACCGACAATCATCATTGTTCTAGAGGCAACAGTTGGACCGGAATCAGGAACAAAATCAGTATCCGGATTATCAAAGATTACCCTATCAATATCGATTTCTAATAAATGAGAAATTAATTTTCTAAAAGTAGTTTTAACTCCTTGTC
>JAVEVN010000137.1:0-3125 GCA_034005025.1 Candidatus Izemoplasmatales bacterium
TTTTTTATAAGCTTCTTCTAATTCTTTTAAATTATCCTCAAAATCTAATTTGGCTTTAACTTGAGCTTCGCTGATTATTTTATCTATTTCTTCTTTTCTTGCTTCGTATTTCTTCTTAGCTTCAAGTCTATATTCAGCTTCAATTCTTTTTCTCTCTTCACGCAAAAAAGAACCCAATTTAGCTTTATCGTCTTCAAGTTTCTGAATCTCAAGTCGCTTTAACTTATCAAGTTCTACTAATTCTCTAATTAAATTTTCCACTAAAAACACCTTCTTATATAAATAAGTCTATTTTATTATAACACTTTAAATTATTATTCCAAGCAAAAGTTAGATTTGCTAAATTAAAAAAGCTCTCTAGAGAGCTTTATTCTGAAACAATCTTATCTACTTCGTATTTTGTTCCTTCCAAAGCTTCTAAGATGACTTTTTTAGATACATATCCCTCATATTTTACAGTACAATCATCCGTTGAAACTTCGACTTTGGACACACCATAGATTTTCTTGAATATTCCTTCTAGTTCTTTTGCGCAGCCTTTGCAGCAAACACCTTTAATATAAACAGTTTTCACATTAAACATCTCCTACACAAATATTATAATATTTAAATATTATAAAGTCAATCAAACTAGACTTGAGTAAAAAAAAATATCAGCTAGGCTGATAATTAATGGTGGAGGGGGACGGTTTCGAACCGCCGAACCCGATGGGAGCAGATTTACAGTCTGCCGCGTTTAGCCTCTTCGCTACCCCTCCGTTTATTTTCGCTATTACATTATATCAAAACAATAATTAAAATGCAACAATATTTTTATGTGAAATATATTTGATTATTTTTAATATCTAACCTCAAGTATTTATCAGTTAATTATGATATAATTTAGGTGAATAAACCGAGGTGATAGAAATGATTATAGCATTAATAGCTCATGATAAGATGAAACCTGAATTAATTGAGTTCGCTAAAAAACATGAAATAGCTTTGTCGAGACACAATCTTGTAGCAACTGGAACAACCGGCCATAAGATTATGGAAGCGACTAATCTTAAAATCCGTTGTTATAAATCCGGCCCTCTTGGTGGTGATCAAGAGATAGGCGCTGCGGTTGCGAATGGTAATATAGATTTAATATTCTTTTTCAGAGATCCATTAACTGCTCAACCACATGAACCGGATGTTTCAGCTTTATTGAGATTGTCTGACGTTTATAAAATACCGTTAGCCACAAATATTTCTACAGCTGAATTGATGATCCATGATTTAGAATAAAAGCTCTCAAATTTATGAGAGCTTTTTGTTTAATATAATTAATGGAATCATCATTTCATCTTTTAATAAACCGGCATGAGTTGCTTTGTGAACATGTTTAGCGTTTTGTAATCTAAAACTATACTTATCGATAGCTATAGCGAAATAATCGCCTAAAAAGCCTTTTGTTTTCGGGTTTATTTTACCTTCTCCGAAAAGTTTCATCTTTAATAATTCTTCGCTTTTATAAAGAATATACTTATCTTTGAAGTGTTTGTTGAAAACTTCTTCAAAGGTTTGTTCTTTACCTTCTTTAATATAAAACGCAGTCGCTCTAGCTTCGATGGCAGGTTGATGTCTTAATAAAGAAGTTAAATCTTCATACTCCCAAAGATTGATTCCTTCAATATCCACTTGACCATGATCCGCAGTAATAATAACTAAGGTATCTTCACCGATATTTTGATATAAATAACTTATAGCTTCATCTATTTCTTTAATATGTTGATGAACAACATCTGAGGTAGTACCATATTCGTGTAAATAAGTATCTAATTTATCCCAGTACGCATAGATGAAGTTTTGATTTTTATCGTTAATGATCTTTAATACAGTGTTTACTTGATCTTTAATTGTTTTGTGTTCTTTAATTCTAAACTCAGGAAATATTTCGTGAGTTTTTATTTTCGGATTTGCTTCTTCGATTAATTCATATATTTTCTTAACATTAACATATTTTTCAGAAACATTATAAGTAAATTTATATTCTTCATCATAATAATCTTGATTCATAAAGAAAACTACGTTTTTATCTTCTTCTTGAACATATTGTTGCCAACCAATCCAAGCGCTTTCAGCCGGAGGTAAACCGGTTGTAGCGGTTGTTGTTGCGGCTACAGTTGTTGAAGGAAAAACAGTAGTTAAATCATTACTTTTATTTTTTAATAGAAATGAAGCTTGATCTTGATGTTTATTAAGTATCTCACTACCCATAGCATCAATCAAATAAAAAACAATATTTTTATATTTCTTATCTAAGATTTTATCAAGCTCTTTTAAAGATTTATAACCTAGACTAACATTATAGTTTTTAAGTATAGAGCTTATGATGCTTAACAAAGAATTATCATAATCTGGAAAAACTAATGTTTTCATACTAAACCGCCTTTCTTGTTTTTGGTAAGAACTTAACTTTACTATACAATAAAGTTCCGACTCCGGCAGCGACAATATTACTAATCAACATTGCATACCAAATTCCTTGTGCACCTAAACTAGTAAACCTATTGGCTAAAAGAATTAGCGGCAATCTTAACACCCAAAGTCTTACAATCGCTAAAACAAAAGACTTTTTAGTTTCTCCACTACCTTGGAAAGCTGATAAATAAACTTGGAATACAGCCATTAATGGCAAGCCAATACCAACCCAAAATACATATTGTTTAGCAAACTCGACAGTGCTTGGATCTTGACTGAACAAATGAACTATCGGGCCACTGAAAGGCAATAAAATTGCAATTCCAAAAGCCATCATCAACACCGATAAAATCATTCCCTCTCGAACTGATTTTTTTGCTCGAGGTATATTTTCAGCGCCGACATTTTGAGCGATATAAATCGCCACAATCGCTGAAACAGCTGAAACAGGAAACATTACCAACGAACTAATCCTATTTCCAATAAAGAAAGCCGCAGAAACATCAGTTCCATAAGCATAAATCAGCGAATTTAATATTACAAAGCCAACTGCTTGAATTGATTGGCCAGTTGATGCAGGTATACCTATATCAAATATATCTTTAATAATCGTTTTATTAAGTTGTTTGATATTAAAGTTAATTGTTAAACTTTTCTTTGATCTTAATAAGAAAAAT
>JAVEVN010000009.1:0-14400 GCA_034005025.1 Candidatus Izemoplasmatales bacterium
GTCCCTCAAACACCGCTTTTTCAAAGATAAATCTAGACATAATATCAATGACTACAGCAGTATATCCTTGAATTGACGATTCAAGTAAAAAGATCTTTTCCTCATCGTTGGTCGCATCTTTTAACGCGGCTTTATTGACGATAGTTTCACAGAAAGTTGAAGCCGTTTCAGCAACTGGCATGGTATATGAACTATTCAAAGGACTTTCATTAAAGATGACTTCTCCGTGATATGCATGGCCTAATTCATGGGATAAAGTGATCATATCGGTGAAAGCACCGGTAAAATTAGTCATGATTCTACTTTCTTTAATCGGATGAATATTTGAACAAAAAGCTCCGCCTCTTTTACCTTTTCTTGGAGTAAAATCAACCCAATCTTCCTTAAAAGCTCTTTCAGCCATATCATGCAATTTAGGAGAGAAAGTAGCGAAATTCTTTAAGACATATTCTTTAGCTTCGGGAATCGTAAAACGTTTAGCTGATTTCCCAATTGGCGCGTATATATCATAGAATGGTAGTCCTGATTTATATCCAAGAAGTTCAGCTTTTCTTTTTAAGTACTGTCTGAATATATCATAATAATCTTTAACCGCTTCTTGCATCGCAAAAAGCGTTTCTTTTGACATCCTACTGTTGTATAAAGCTTGGTCTAAAGGACTTTCAAAGGCTCTTGCTTTAGAGATAGTATTAACTTCTCCTTTTATTGAATTCAAAGCCGCAGCTATAGCTTTATCAATCTTTTCATAAGATTTTAGTTCTGCTTCATAAGCCTTTTTTCTTACCTTTGGATCAGGGTCTTTTGCCATATTTCTTACTTCAGATAAAGTGATGACTTTATCTTCATACTCAACTTCTAAAGTTGAAGTTAAAAGCGATTGAAGCGTACCCCATGCGCTTGAACCGGTTTGTCTTAAGTTAGCAATCATAATTTCTAGCTCGTCAGATAACATATGAGATGCATTATCTTTGATTTCATTTAAGTAAAATTCGTGTTCTTTTAAAAATTCATTCTTAGAAACATCTTTTTCTAAATCTGGATATTCAGCTAACCACTTATTAAAAACCGTATTGATCTTAGTAAGCTCGGTAAATTTCATTCTTAAGGTATTACTCATTTTAACAGCTTGTTGGTTGGTTGTTTCAACAGATTGAGTTAAAGAAGCGAACCTAAATAATTTACCGATAGTTTCAGAAAACTGAATATCATAATCTAAAAATTTAAGTAGTTTATTTAGTTTATCTTCGTAATTATTTAACCCTTCTTCTTGATTGTTGATTTGTTTAATCAATTTATCTACTTTGACTAAATCTTCTTGAAATTTAGGGTCATCAAAACCCAAATATAATTTTTTTAAACTCCATTCATTCATTGCTATTTCTCTCCTTTATTTATATAATCTTTTTTCTCTAATCGATAAATTTTACTAACTTTTAAACCATAATCTCGGCTTTGATAATTAATGACTTTTATAAATTTAAAATTAAATTTGTTAATCAATTTTTCTGACCTTTCATTTTCAAGAAAATGTCCGACATAGATTTCTTCAAGATTAAGTTCATTAAAAGTATAATTTAAAACCGCGCCTATGGCTTCTGTCATGAAGCCTTGTTTCTCATAAAAAGTTGAAAGGACATATCCTAATTCATAAACTTCTCCGAATTCTTCGATAGTTCTCTTGTGGAGACCTATAGAACCGATAACTTTATTCTCTTTTTTCAATTCCAAAGCCCATACTTCTGTGCTGATGATAAAGCTTTCCAATATTTTTTTAGAATATTCGATTGAAGGATGAGGTGTCCAACCGGCATTAGGTCCGACAGTTTCAAGTCTTGCATACTCATAGAAGTCTTTTAAATCACTTAAGTTAAAACTTCTTAAACGAAGTCTTTCAGTAATTATTTCTTTCATTTAAATATTTCCTCAATTGAATAACCTTTCTCTAAAATATTTATTGGATTTCTTTCATTAATAATAAGCGTTTTTGTGTTTTTTAAAGCGATTTTCAAATATTTTTGATAATCGAATAGTTCTTCAAAATTCGCTGCTTTTTCAATTGAAGGTTTAATCACCGGCCTTTTTGGAACATATATCGTACAGCAATCTGAAAAAGGTCTATTTGAGATTGGGAAAGTTTTAATTCTTTTTGCAATCTTGATTATTTCGTTTTTATCGTATGTAGCTAGTGGTCTTATAACAAGTGAAGTGACTGTCGATTGAACAGCAATCATACTCTCTAAAGTTTGTGATGCGACTTGTCCGATTGAGTCTCCAGAAATAATCACTTTACAATTATTCTTTTTAGCTAACTGATCAGCCAAGCGGTACATCATCCTTCTCATTATGGTAATTATATAGCTTTCTGGGATATTATTAAGAATATTTTCATGGATTTCTCTAAAAGGAACCAAGTGTAATTTTATTTTAGAACTAGGTGCGTATTTAGATAATACCATAACTAAATCAATCACTTTTTGAACTGATTCAATTGGCGTTAAAGGTGAAGATTCAAAGTGTACGCATTCGATTTCAAGCCCGGTATTCATTGTTAAATATCCGGCAACTGGCGAGTCGATTCCACCGCTTATTAAAAGCATAGCTCTTCCGCCTGTCGAGGTTGGAAATCCGCCGATTCCAGGGATTTTATCTGTAAAGAGATAAGTTCCTTCTTTTCTGACTTCAACGTTCAAAGTCTTTTCAGGATTTTTAACATCAACGACTAAATTGTCAACCTCTCTTAAAACCTTTTTACTGACGAGATTGGAAATTTCAAATGATTTTAAGGTTACTGATTTATCAGCTCTTTTTGTCTCGACTTTAAATCTGGTTTTATCTTTGATTTCGTAATTTAATAACTGAATAGCTCTTTGAGATATCTTGTCGATATCAAATTCGCATTTTAGGGTTTTACTGTAAGAGTTAAGTCCTGAGATGAAATTCAAGCGATCGATTACATCTTTAGCCTCAACGTCATTTAATTTAATGAAGACTAAATCGTGTTGAAATTCAATATCGACATTTAAGCCAAACATCTTATGTGCAATCTGATTATTGATATTGTGTCTAAAGATATGTTGATTTTTACCTTTTAAGATTAAATCACCATATCTAACCATTATATATTCGTACATCGTATCACTCTACTTTCATAATTATTTTACCATATTTATTGTGTTTTATTCGAACTTATTTTATAATAATAAAAACCAAAAGAGGTGATTTAATATGACTAATGAATTTTTATTTACACACGCAGAACTTTTTATCGACAAAAAATTAAATATCGTCACAAATCTTTCTAACTTAACAGCTATCATTATGGAAAATGTTACTGATTTAAATTGGGTTGGATTTTATCTTTATGACGGTGAAAAACTATACCTTGGTCCCTTCCAAGGAAAAGCCGCCGTTACACTAATCGATATGGGCAAAGGTGTTTGCGGAACGAGCGCAAAAGAACAAAAAACTTTGGTCGTTGATGACGTTCATAAATTCCCTGGTCACATTCCTTGTGACTGTGATTCAATGTCAGAAATTGTCATTCCAGTCGTTAAAAATAATCAGTTATTCGGAGTGTTAGATATCGATTCTCCGAAGCTAAATAGATTCGATAAAGAGCTTAAAGAAGACCTAGAAAACCTAGTGAAGCTTTTGGTTGACATTTTATAGTCAATAAGTTATAATAATTCGTGCGCATGTAATAAAAAGCAGTTGTTTTATGGTTAGATTTGTACTTTGATTGTTCCAAATATAGGGTTGTTAGTACTGTTAACTGCTTAACAAGAAACCATCAAAACAATCAAAACAAGTTGCTGTAAGGCTCCTCAAACGTTATGTACGTAATAATAAAATAAGGAGGAAAATATATGTCAAGATTTACAGGATCAACATGGAAACAAAGTCGTCGTTTAAACTATTCAGTTTCAGAAACTGGAAAAGAGTTAAACAAGCGTCCATATGCACCTGGTCAACACGGACAAAAACGTAAGAAACTTTCTGAATATGGTATTCAGTTACAAGAAAAACAAAAAGTTCGTTTTACTTATGGTGTAAATGAAAAACAATTCCGTAAAACTTTCAACGAAGCTAAGAAAATGCAAGGTAAACAAGGTGAAAACTTCTTGTTCTTACTAGAATCAAGACTTGATAACTTAGTTTACAGAGCTGGATTTGCTAGAACTAGACAACAAGCTAGACAATTAGTTAATCATGGTCATATTCTATTAGATGGTAATAAAGCAACAATCCCATCAATGAGAGTTAGACCAGGTCAAGTGATTTCTATCAAAGAAAAGTCTAAGACTCTAAATATAATCAAAGAAGCTTTAGAAGCTGTTGTTTCACGTCAAGATTACATTGAATTTGATGACGAAAAAGTAATAGCTACTTACACTCGTTTACCAGAAAGAAATGAATTCTTACCTGAGATTAAAGAAAACTTAATCGTTGAATTATACAACAAGTAAAATTATAAATTAAGTCGAAGAAAACTTCGGCTTTTTTTTATGTTTTAAACGCTTTTTTCTTGACTTAAAAACTCAATAGGAGTACAATTCTTTATTGGTTAGTATTGGAGGGTAAATATGGAAAAGAAAAAAATTATTATTATCGGTGGAGTTGCCGGAGGCGCTTCTACTGCGACTAGACTTAGAAGAATGGATGAGTTCGCAGAAATCATCATGCTTGAAAGAGGCGAATATATTTCATTCGCTAATTGTGGCTTACCTTATTATATCGGCGATGTTATAACTAGCAGAGATGCGCTTTTAGTTCAAAGCGTTGAAGAAATGCAAAATAATTTTAATATTGACGTTAGAAATTTTTCGGAAGCATTAAAAATTGATAAAGAGAAAAAAATCTTAAAAATAAAAAATTTAAAGACTGATGAAGTCTATGAAGAAACTTATGATTATTTAGTTATCTCAACTGGAGCTTTTCCTGTAAAACCTCCTATTACTGGAATTAATGAAGCTAAGACATTATTTACTTTGAGAAGCATTCCAGATATGGATAATATTAAGAATTACATCAACACACAGAAGCCTAAGAGAGCAACAGTTATCGGTGCCGGTTTCATCGGTATTGAAATGGCTGAGAACTTACATCATTTAGGAATGAAAGTTTCAATCGTTGAAATGGCTAATCAAGTTATGGCGCCTGTCGATTATGAGATGGCACAAATAGTTCATCAACATATTAAAGAAAAAGGTGTAAACTTAATTTTATCTGATGGTGTTAAAGAATTTAAGAATGAGGGAAAAGAGATTATTTTAGGTTCCGGAAAATCCCTACAAACAGACCTTATCATTTTCGCTATCGGAGTAAGACCAGAAAATATTTTAGCTAAAGAAGCTGGTTTAAAACTTGGCGAAAGAGGTGGAATCTGGGTTGATCAATCCTTAAAAACAAGTGATGAATCTATCTACGCAATCGGTGATGCGATTGAAGTTAAAGACTTTATAACCAATACAGAAACGATGATTCCTTTAGCTGGTCCTGCTAATAAGCAAGGAAGAATTGCTGCAGATAATATCTGTGGTAAAAAAGAAATCTATAAAGGCTCAATGGGAACTTCAGTTGCGAAAGTATTTGACTTTACCGTTGGCGCTACTGGCAATAATGAGAAAATCTTAAAAACAAAAAATATCGATTATAATGTAATCCATATTCATCCTGGTAGTCACGCTAGTTATTATCCTGGTGCTTCTACTATTTCGATGAAACTTATATACAATAAACAGACAGAAGCTATTCTCGGTGCTCAAGCAGTAGGTATGGAAGGTGTCGATAAAAGAATTGACGTGTTATCTACAGCAATCAGAGCGGGAATGAAAGTTACTGATTTAAAAGACTTAGAACTTTCTTACGCTCCACCGTTTTCTTCAGCTAAAGATCCTGTAAATATGTTAGGTTTTATCGCTGAAAATATAATTAACGGATTAGTTGATACTGTCCAATATAATGAAATTGATGATTTAATTAAAAACGGAGCTTTTGTAATTGATGCTAGAGATGAAATTGAAAGAAGTTTTTCTACAATTTCCGGTTCAATCAATATCCCTTATCCAGATATTAGAAAAAGATTGAATGAAATTCCTAAGAATCAAAAAATCTTCGTGTTCTGTCAAACCGGTATAAGAGCTTATAATACAGTAAGAATCTTAAGACAACTTGGCTATGATGCTTACAATTTAGACGGAGCTTTCAAAACGTATCAAAGCATTTATAATCCTAACGAAAGATTAAGTCACGAAGAAGTTAGCGATGATGGAAGGATTGTTTTCGAACATAAAGAGGAAGTCAAAAGTTTTGATTTATCTAAAGAACCTACTTTAGTTATTGATGCATCAGGATTGCAATGCCCTGGCCCAATCGTTAAAACATTCAAAAGCTTAGAAACTCTTAATGATGGGGAAATCCTAGAAATCACTGCAACTGATCCTGGATTTAAAAAAGACGTTAAAACTTGGGTAGAAAAAACCAATAATACTTTAATCGATTTAACTGAAAACAATAACCGTTTTACTGCAAAAATATTAAAAGGAGCCATGAAATCTACAAGTAAATCAACCGGTTTAACCGCTGAAGCAAAAGACGATTCAACTATAGTGGTTTTCAGTGAAGATCTAGATAAAGCTATTGCAGCATTCATTATCGCTCAAGGCGCTGCTTCAATGGGTAAAAAAGTTTCATTGTTTTTCACTTTCTGGGGACTCAATATTTTAAGAAAACCTAAAAAAGTTAAAGTTAAGAAATCATTTATCGAAAAAATGTTCGGTTCAATGATGCCAAGAGGTCCTAAAAAATTACCGATATCAAAAATGAATATGTTAGGTATGGGTCCAAAAATGATTAAATCAATCATGAAGAAAAAGAATGTCGATTCCTTGCAAATGATGATTGAATCAGCTATGGATTTAGGCGTTAAGATTACTGCATGCGCTATGAGCATGGATATTATGGGTATTAAAAAAGAAGAGTTGATCGACGGAGTTGAAATAGCTGGTGTAGCTACATATCTCGGCGATACAACAACTTCTAATCATAATTTATTTATTTAAAAAATAAAGACTGAAAAGTTTTCAAAACTTATCAGTCTTTTTTATTTTATTTTTTTAAGGCTGCATTAGCCATCTTAATAAATTTTTCAGGATCTAATGAAGATCCACCGATTAAAGCTCCATCGATATTTTCTTTAGCTAGCAATTCTTCAATATTTTCTGGTTTAACAGAACCTCCATATTGAATTCTTATCGCTTCAGATACAACTTTACCATATAATTCTTGGATTAAATTTCTAATGAAGCCACAAGCCTCATCAGCCATCTCAGCTGTAGCAGTTTTCCCAGTTCCAATCGCCCAAACCGGTTCATAAGCAATGATGATATTTTTCATATCGATAGCTTTTATGTCTTTAAAGCCATCTTTAATTTGTCTTTTTAAAACCTCTTTAGTTTGGTTGTTTTCTCTTTCTTCTAAAAGTTCGCCAACACATACTATCGGTTTTAATTGATTTCTTAAAGCTGCATTAATTTTTTTATTGACAATTTCATCAGTTTCATGGAAGTAAGCTCTTCTTTCACTATGTCCAATCAATACATAATCAACTTTATAAGATTTAAGTAATGGTCCTGATATTTCTCCTGTATAAGCGCCTTCATCTTCATAGAAAAGATTTTGTGCACCGATTCTTAAGTTTGAACCTTGACGTTTAATTAAACATCTCATAAGTGGCGCTTGAGCAAAAACGATTGTTTCTACATCTTTTATATTTGGCATAGCTTCAGAAACTTGAAGAATGAAAAACAGGGCTTCATCCCTAGTCTTAAACATTTTCCAATTTCCAGCTATTACTGGTTTACGCATAATATCACTCTTTCCAAATAATTTAGTGACATTCACAATCATCACCGCAATCGCAGGCAACTGCGTCATCAAGTGATTCTACACCAGGAAGTTTTTTGCCTTCTAAAAATTCTAAAGAAGCACCGCCTCCGGTAGAGATGTGAGTGAAATGATCTTTGAATCCCATTTGAATCGCAGCCGCAGCGGAATCGCCACCGCCAATAATCGTTCTAGCATTTTTAAGTTTAGCAAGAATTTCGCAAATTGAACGAGTTCCTTTAGCGAATGCTTCAAATTCAAACACGCCTACTGGTCCATTCCAAACTACAGTCTTAGCGCCTTTTAATTCTTTCTTAAATAACTTGATGGTTTTAGGTCCGATATCAAGCCCCATTTCATCATCTTTAATATCTTTATATGTGGTTATTCTATGAGCTGCATCTTCTTTGAACTCCTTAGAAACAACCAAATCAACTGGTAAAATTAATTTACCATTTGCTTTTTCAAGCAATGATTTAGCTAACTCTAGTTTATCTTCTTCAAAGATTGAAGTTCCGATGTTATAACCTAATGATTTCATAAAAGTATAAGCCATTCCGCCGCCGATTAATACTTTATCAGCGATTTTAAGCAAGTTTTCAATTACACCAATCTTATCAGAAACTTTTGCGCCACCTAAGATTGCAACAAAAGGTCTATCAGGATTTTCAACGGTATCCCCGATATAATGCAATTCTTTTTCCATTAAGAAACCAGCTGCAGCTTCTTTTAAGCTTGCAATACCTACGTTAGATGCATGAGCTCTATGAGCAGTTCCAAATGCATCATTGATGAAAACATCTCCTAAACTCGCCCAATAAGCGCCTAATTCAGGATCGTTTTTCGATTCTTTTTTACCCTCTAAATCTTCAAAACGAGTATTTTCGACCATTACGATATCGCCATCATTCATCGCATTAATCGCCGCTTCTAAAGCTTTACCTCTAGTTTGAGGTATGAATTTAACCGGCTTGTTTAATAGCTCTTCTAATCTTTCAGCTACTACTCTTAAAGAATTTTTAGCTAAATCTTCTTCTGTTTTAATTCTGCCAAGATGAGAGAATAGTATTATCTTCGCATTTTCTTCAATCAAATATTCTATCGTTGGTAAAGCTTGCACAATTCTATTGTCATCCGTGATTATTCCATCTGAAATTGGTACGTTAAAATCAACTCTAACTAAAACTTTTTTACTATGTACATGTAAATCTTCAATAGTCTTTTTTCTCATAAAATCCTCCATAGTCTAATTCATTTTATTACATTAGTATTATACTAAAAAAATGGAAAAAATTCCATCACAATCTATTATATGTAATTAATTTACTTAATTTAATTGTTTATTAAAATATTCGATTATCATTCTTGCCTTCTTCATTTGATTTATATAAGCGATTTTTTTAGGTAACTTTAATTCATGATTATTATAAAAACTGATTATTATACCTTTATCATAAACTTCATGTTTTTTTATTTCATGATAATTTATATAACAACTTTCTTCCATTCGATAGCTTGTTATACAAAGCAATAAAATATTATCAGCAATATATAAAGGAATTTTGTTATCGAAATTAAATAATTTCTTTGTCATCTTTTCTAAAGTTTTTAAATTATTTAATTTTTTAATTAATAGATTATTTAAATACCTTTGAATCGTCATATCATAGACTAAATATTGATTGTCTGAAGCTACATAAATCTTATTGTCGCTTTTTTTAATTAAATAATCCACACTTTATCACCCAATACAAATATAACATAAATATAATTGTTTTAAATTTGAAAAAAACCACTAATTTAGTGGTTTTTAGTCATTATATAAAATGTTTTTTTATAATCTTTCTTCAGTTTCAGGATCAAAGAAATGTGATTTTTCCATATTGATCGCAAGTTCTACTTTAGAACCGATATGTAAATCTGTTCTTGCGTTAACTTTAGCGATAATATTATTATCGGCAATAGAGATATGGATGTTTGTTTCAGCCCCTAAAAGTTCTGATACGTCAACTGTAAACTCTGCTTTTGCATCTTTATATTTTTCTAATAAATCTAATTCATCATGCATATCTTCAGGTCTAAATCCTAAAACAACTTCTTTATTAATAAAATTCTTTTCAGTCAATATTTTCATATGTTTTTTATCGATTTTAATCTTTAAGTCTTCGCAAGAAAAATTACCGTCTTCATCAACTTTTCCAGGTAAAAAGTTCATAGCTGGAGTTCCGATGAAACCGCCGACAAACATATTGCTTGGGAAGTCGTAAATTTCTTTAGGAGATCCGATTTGTTGGACTCTACCGTCTTTCATAACAACAATTCTTGTAGCCATGGTCATCGCTTCGATTTGGTCATGGGTTACATAGATAGTTGTTGTTTCTAATCTTTCATGAAGTTTAATTAATTCAGCACGCATCGCAACTCTCAATTTAGCATCCAAGTTAGATAGTGGTTCATCCATCAAGAATACTTTAGCATCTCTAACAATCGCTCTCCCTAAAGCAACTCTTTGTCTTTGTCCACCAGACAAAGCTTTTGGTTTACGGTCAAGGAAACTTGTTAAACCTAATATTTCCGCTGCACGATTAACTTTTTCTTGGATTTGATCCTTTGGAACTCTTTTTAATTTTAATGAGAATGCCATATTATCAAAAACACTCATATGTGGATAAAGTGCGTATGATTGGAAAACCATCGCGATATTTCTATCTTTTGGTGCGATATCGTTTACCAATAAATCATCGATAAAAAGTTCTCCACCGGTAATTTCTTCTAATCCGGCAACCATTCTTAAAGTCGTTGATTTACCGCAACCAGATGGTCCAACGAAAACGATAAATTCTTTATCCTTAACCTCTAAATTAAAATCGAAAACAGCTTGAACGCCATTATCATAAACCTTATCAATATTTTTAAAACTTAATGTTGCCATAAATGAAATCCTCCTTAATAAATTACTTCAATTATATATAAAAAAAAGAGATAATCATATATGCAAAATGCACAATTATCTCTTAAAAAGCAAATACATCGCTAGAGCAACTTTAAAATCTTTTGCGTCCATCTCTGTTTTGTCATAAAAATTGTCTAAACGATAGTTTAAGGTATTTCGGTGCATAAATAAATTTTTTGAAGTTCTTGAAGCGTTTAAATTATTTTCAATAAAACCTAATATCGTTTCAATATTTTCTACACCGACAATTTTATAGTAAAAACTCTTAAGTTTAGTTTCTAAAGACGATATTTTTTCCAAACAGATTTCAATTATTAATTCTTGGATATTAAACACTCCATAACCAATATTTATAAGAGCTATTTTTATTTCTTCTAAGTTTATATTAAAACTATTAGGTTTATAAAATCCAACAAAATCAATTAAAATCTCTTGCAAAATCAACTTTCTTAACTCAACTAAATCCATATAGGTAAAATCACTATCAGCTTTAACAATCAAGATATCAGATTCTTTTTTTATATCGTGAAATCTTTCATCCATATTTAAGATGGTAATTATATCATCATAATTACCGTTTTTTAAATAAAGATAAAATGTTCTATCCACCATAAATTCCACCCAATCATATTAAAAAGAACTGTTTTAACAGTCCTTTTAATCTATGCTTTTATAAACTGTTCAACATCCATCACAAAGATTGTTGCACCACCGACTTGAACTTCCACAGGCATCGAAGAAAATATACCAAATTCACTAGAAATAGCGTTTGGAACCAACTTAGTTCTGCTTTTTGAAGTTTCTGAGATGATTTGAATGCATTTATCTAATAAATCATCTTGAACGCCAACGATAACCGTTGTATTCCCGCTCATCAAAAAGCCACCTGTAGTAGCGAGTTTTGTCACAAAAAAGTTTGACTTGATCAACTTTTTAATCACTTTATTAGCGTCTTCGTTAGACACTATCGCCATAACCAGTTTCATAATACAACACCACCTTTGCTACATTTTAACATATATATTATTAAAATAAAATATACTTTAATAAAAAACTCCCAAAATTGGGAGTTTAATCTATCCTATCGATCCAGTCATTTCTAATTTAATCAATTGATTTAACTCAACTGCATATTCCATCGGCAATTCCCTAGCAAACGGTTCAATAAATCCCATGATGATCATTTCTTTTGCTTCATCTTCGGTTAAGCCCCTACTCATAAGATAGAATAATTCGTCATCGCTTACTTTTGAAACGGTTGCCTCATGTTCAATTTGGCCTTTAAAGTTCTTGACGATATTTGTTGGGATAGTATCTGAAGCAGACTCTCTATCAACCAATATCGTATCGCACTCTATCTTAGCCTTAGCGCCATAAGCGTTTTTGCCTTGAGATACAATCCCGCGGTAATTAACCTTACCGCCTCTAGTGGCGATTGACTTAGAAACGATTTTAGAAGTCGTATATTTACCCAAATGAATCATTTTAGCTCCTGTATCTTGATACTGGTTTTTTCCAGCAAAGGCAATCGTTATAGTCGTACCTTTTGAATAGTCACCTTTTAAGATACAACTCGGATACTTCATATTTAATCCTGATCCGATGTTTCCGTCAATCCATTCCATGTGTCCATGTTTTTCAACAAGAGCTCTTTTGGTAACTAAATTCACAATATTAGTCGACCAATTTTGGATTGTGGAATAGCGACATTTAGCCTTTTCACTGACATAAATCTCAACCACAGCTGCGTGCAAAGAATTATTTGAATAAATTGGTGCAGTACATCCTTCTACATAATTTAAGGTAGCCTCATCATCAACAATTATCAAAGTTCTTTCAAACTGACCCATTCTTTCAGAATTAATCCTAAAGTATGATTGTAAAGGTTTATCAATCTTAACGCCTTTAGGTATATAGATAAAAGATCCTCCAGACCATACAGCCGTATTTAATGCCGCGTATTTGTTATCCTTATAGCTGACAGCCTTTGTGAAATATTTTTTGAATATTTCCGGATGTTCTTTTAATGCAGAATCTGTATCTAAAAAGATAACACCTTGATCATTAAGTTCTTGAATAGTACTATGATAAACTGCTTCTGATTCAAACTGAGTAGTCACTCCAGAAAGATATTTTTGTTCGGCTTCAGGAATTCCCAGTTTAGCAAATGTTTCCTTTATTTCCTGGGGAACGCTCTCCCAATCTCTTTCTACGCGATCAGAAGGTTTAATATAATAGATAATATCATTAAAATCAATATTAGATAAATCCGGTCCCCAAGAAGGGTTCTTAATTTCCTCAAAAGCTTTATAAGCATCTAATCTAATCTTTAACATCCATTCAGGTTCTTGCTTAATTTCAGAGATTTCTCTTACAACAGCTTCTGATAAACCTCTTTTTGTTTGTTTAATAGATTTTGATTCGGTTTTAAAACCATATTTATATTCAAAATCGAAATTTTTATCATTACTCAAAAGCAAATCACTCCTTTTTTAAGCTATCTTTGAAAGCAACCCAAGCGATTGATGCGCATTTGATTCTTGCTGGAAATTGTTTAACTCCAGCAAAAACTTCCGCTTCTTCCAAATCTATGGAATCGTCATATTCCTTATTAGAAACCATATTCAAAAAATTATCAGCCAATTCAATCGCTTCTTCAATGCTCTTACCAATCATAATCTCAGTTAAAATCGAAGCTGAAGCAACCGATATCGAACATCCTGTAGCTTTCTGACGACAATCTTTAACAACATCATCTTCAACTAAAACTTGCATGGTAATATCATCACCGCAAGAAGGATTCTTAATTCTTACGCTTTTATAAAGATCATTTTCAAACAAACCGTTATTACGAGGATTTTTATAGTGTTCCATTATTATTTCGCGATATAAATTATCTAAATTACTCATAAAAACCTCCTTTAAAATCCCATTTTTTTGAAATATGAAATCGCATCTTTAGTGACATCGATAAACTTCTTAATTTCTTCCAAAGAATTATAAAAATATATCGATGCTCTTAAAGAAGAATTAATATTCAAAAAATCATGAATTAATTTAGCGCAATGTTGTCCGCTTCTTAAAGCAATATTATTTTCTGCATAATAACTAATTGCGTCATGAGACGGAACATTGGTCAAATTAAAAGTTACAACGTTAGTATCAGACCCTGGATTATATATTGTTAATCCGTCAATCTTATCAAATTCATTTAAGCAATAATCATAAAGTTCTTTACTTTTTTTTGCGATGTTATCAATACCAATTTCATTTATATATTCTATTGCTTTACCAAGTCCGATTACCCCAGCAATCGGCATTGTTCCAGCTTCAAATTTCTGAGGTATATCTTTCCAAGTTGATTCATCTTTTTCTACATCCTCATTCATATCTCCGCCTAGTTCTAAAGGCTCTAACATCCTTAAAAGACGGGCTTTTCCATAAAGAACACCGATACCAGTTGGTCCTAACATTTTATGGCCTGAGAATGCAAAAAAATCAAAATCACAATCTTTTACATCAACATGAAAATGTTGAATTGCTTGCGCTCCATCAACCACAAC